>NZ_JBSHFH010000003.1:0-247355 GCF_053617235.1 Streptomyces sp. NPDC055749
CGCCTCTTCAGGAGGCGCGGCCCACAGCCGTGTGTCGGACGGGCGCGTCAGTCGCGCTCTGTGCCGCCCAGGTGGTGGACCCGGACCATGTTGGTGGTGCCGGGGACGCCGGGGGGCGAGCCGGCGGTGACGACCATGACGTCGCCGCCGTTGTAGCGGTTGAGCTTCAGCAGTTCCGCGTCCACGAGGTCGACCATGGCGTCCGTGTTGTTCACGTGCGGCACGACGTAGGACTCCACGCCCCAGCTCAGCGCGAGCTGGTTGCGGGTGGACTCCTCGGTGGTGAAGGCCAGGATCGGCTGCGAGGTGCGGTAGCGGGACAGGCGGCGGGCCGTGTCACCGGACTTGGTGAAGGCGACCAGTGCCTTGCCGTCCAGGAAGTCCGCGATCTCGCAGGCCGCGCGGGCGACCGAACCGCCCTGTGTACGGGGCTTCTTGCCCGGCACCAGCGGCTGGAGGCCCTTGGAGAGGAGCTCCTCCTCGGCGGCGACGACGATCTTCGACATCGTCTTGACCGTCTCGATCGGATACGCGCCCACGCTGGACTCCGCGGACAGCATGACCGCGTCGGCCCCGTCCAGGATCGCGTTGGCGACGTCGGACGCCTCGGCGCGCGTCGGGCGCGAGTTGGTGATCATCGACTCCATCATCTGGGTCGCCACGATCACCGGCTTGGCGTTGCGGCGGCACAGCTCGATGAGGCGCTTCTGCACCATCGGGACCTTTTCGAGCGGATACTCGACGGCCAGGTCACCACGGGCGACCATCACGCCGTCGAAGGCGGCGACGACGCCCTCCATGTGCTCGACGGCCTGCGGCTTCTCCACCTTGGCGATGACGGGGACCCGGCGGCCCTCCTCGTCCATCACCTTGTGGACGTCCTTCACGTCCTCGGCGTCCCGCACGAAGGACAGGGCCACCACGTCGCAGCCCATCCGCAGGGCGAACCGCAGGTCCTCGACGTCCTTCTCGGACAGGGCCGGTACGTTCACGGCCGCACCCGGCAGGTTGATGCCCTTGTGGTCGGAGATGACACCGCCCTCGATGACGATGGTCCGGACCCGGGGGCCCTCGACCGCGACGACCTTGAGCTCGACGTTGCCGTCGTTGATCAGGATCGGGTCGCCCTTGGTGACGTCACCGGGCAGCCCCTTGTAGGTGGTGCCGCAGATCGACTTGTCGCCGGGAACGTCCTCGGAGGTGATCGTGAACTCGTCCCCGCGGACCAGCTCGACGGGGCCCTCGGCGAACTTCGCCAGGCGGATCTTCGGTCCCTGGAGGTCCGCGAGGACACCGACCGCGTGGCCGGTCTCGGCGGCGGCCTTGCGGACCCGGTCGTATCGGCCCTGGTGCTCCTCATGGGTGCCGTGACTGAAATTGAAACGGGCCACGCTCATGCCGGCCTCGATCAGAGCGACGAGCTGCTCATGGGAGTCGACGGCGGGACCGAGGGTGCAGACGATTTTGGAACGGCGCATGAGGCGGATCCTATCGGTTTGTTTCGCTGCGGAATATTCCGTCTGGTGGAAGATACAAAGGGGCGCGGGGGCGCTCAGTTGTCGACCTGTCCGACGCCGGTCTCTCCGACGAGCGCGAAGGTCTGGCCGGCGATCTCCAGCTCCTCGTCCGTCGGCACCACGGCGACCGCCACCCGCGCGTAGTTCGGCGAGATCAGCCGCGGTTCGCCGGAGCGCACGGCGTTGAGGTCCGCGTCCACCGCGAGCCCCAGCTCCGCGAGACCGGCGATGGCAGCCTCCCGTACCGGCACCGAGTTCTCCCCGACACCCGCCGTGAACACCACCGCGTCCACCCGCCCGAGGACCGCCGAATAGGCGCCGATGTACTTCTTCAGCCGGTGGATGTAGATGTCGAACGCGAGCGCGGCACGCTCGTCGCCCTCGTCGATCCGGCGGCGGATCTCCCGCATGTCGTTGTCGCCGCAGAGCCCGACGAGACCGCTCTTCTTGTTCAGCAGGACATCGATCTCGTCCGTGGACATCCCCGCCACCCGCTGGAGGTGGAAGGTGACGGCCGGATCGATGTCCCCGGAACGCGTACCCATGACCAGCCCCTCCAAGGGGGTCAGTCCCATCGAGGTGTCCACGCACCGGCCGCCAGCCACCGCGGATGCCGAGGCGCCGTTGCCCAGGTGCAGCACGATGAGGTTGAGGTCCGCCAACGGCCGGTCCAGCAGCTCCGCCGTCTTGCGGGAGACGTACGCGTGCGAGGTGCCGTGGAACCCGTAACGGCGGATGCGGTGCGCGTCGGCCGTCTCGATGTCGATCGCGTACCGCGCCGCGCTCTCCGGCATCGTCGTGTGGAACGCCGTGTCGAAGACCGCGACCTGCGGCAGATCGGGGCGCAGCGCCCGCGCCGTACGGATGCCGGTGATGTTCGCCGGGTTGTGCAGCGGGGCCACCGGGACGAGCCGCTCGATCTCCGCCAGCACCTCGTCCGTGATCACGGTGGGCTCGGTGAACCGCAGTCCGCCGTGCACCACCCGGTGGCCGATCGCCGCGAGTTCGGGGGAGTCCAGGCCGAGTCCGTCGGCCGTCAGCTCCTCGGCAGCCGCCTTCAGGGCCTCCTCGTGATCCGCGATCCGGCCCGTGCGCTCGCGCGGCTCCGCGCCGCCGCCCTCCAGCAGGGTGTGCGTGAGCCGGGAGGTCTCCTCGCCGATCCGCTCCACCAGGCCGGTCGCGAGCCGCGAGTGGTCGCGCATGTCGAGGAGCTGGTACTTCACCGACGAGGAGCCGGAGTTGAGTACGAGGACGCGATGGGGGTGTACGGGGGCCACGGTGGTCTTACCTTCGCTGGTCGGGGTGGTCATCCGGGTCACTCCTCGCCCTGCGCCTGGATCGCGGTGATGGCCACGGTGTTGACGATGTCCTGGACGAGCGCGCCGCGGGACAGGTCGTTGACCGGCTTGCGGAGCCCCTGGAGCACCGGGCCGACGGCCACCGCGCCCGCCGAGCGCTGCACGGCCTTGTAGGTGTTGTTGCCGGTGTTGAGGTCCGGGAAGATCAGCACCGTCGCCTGCCCCGCCACCTCCGAACCGGGCAGCTTCGTCGCCGCGACGGACGGCTCCACAGCGGCGTCGTACTGGATGGGGCCCTCGATCATCAGGTCCGGACGCGCCGCCCGTACCCGCTCCGTCGCCTCCCGCACCTTGTCGACGTCCGCACCCGTTCCCGAGGTGCCCGTCGAGTACGACAGCATCGCGATCCGGGGCTCCACCCCGAACCTGGCGGCGGTCGCGGCCGACTGCACGGCGATGTCCGCGAGCTGCTCCGCGTTCGGATCCGGGTTCACCGCGCAGTCCCCGTACACCAGGACCTTGTCGGCGAGGCACATGAAGAAGACGGAACTGACGATCGAGGCGTCCGGCTTGGTCTTGATGATCTCGAAGGCCGGGCGGATCGTCGCCGCGGTGGAGTGCACCGAGCCGGAGACCATGCCGTCGGCCAGTCCCTCCTGGACCATGAGCGTGCCGAAGTAGTTCACGTCGGACACGACGTCGTACGCGAGCTCCACCGTCACCCCGCGGTGCGCGCGCAGTTGCGCGTAGCGGTCGGCGAAGGACTGGCGCAGTTCGGAGGTCTGCGGGTCGATCAGCTGGGTTCCCGCGAGGTCGATGCCGAGGTCCGCGGTCTTCTTGCGGATCACCTCGACATCGCCGAGGAGCGTCAGCTCGCAGACATCGCGCCGCACCAGCACATCGGCGGCGCGCAGCACCCGCTCCTCGGTCCCCTCGGGCAGGACGACCCGACGCCGCTTGGCGCGGGCCTGTTCCAGCAGATCGTGCTCGAACATCATCGGGGTGACCCGGCCGCTGCGGGCCACGGAGATCCGGTCCAGCAGAGCGCCGGTGTCCACATGGCGCTCGAAGAGGCCGAGCGCGGTCTCCGCCTTGCGGGGCGTCGCCGCGTTCAGCTTGCCCTCCAGCGTGAAGAGTTCCGCCGCGGTGGGGAAGGACCCGCCGGCCACAGCGACGACCGGGGTCCCCGGTGCGAGCCGGGCGGCGAGCCGCAGTATCTCCTCGCCGGGCCGCTCGTCCAGCGTCAGCAGCAGTCCGGCGATGGGCGGCGTGCCCGCGCTGTGCGCGGCCAGCGCGCCGATCACGAGATCGGCCCGGTCGCCGGGGGTGACCACCATGCAGCCGGGTGTCAGCGCGTTCAGTACGTTCGGCAGCATCGCGCCGCCGAAGACGAAGTCCAGGGCGTCGCGGGACAGCCCGGCGTCGTCCCCCAGCAGCACCGTGCCCTCCAGGGCGGCGGTCACCTGGGCGACGGTGGGCGCGGAGAGCGCGGGATCGTCCGGGAGGACCGAACAGAGGACGGGCAGCCGGGCCGTGAGCCGCTCGGCGATCTTCTCGCGGTCCTCGGGCGCCACCCGGTTCACGATCATCGCGAGGACGTCGCAGCCGAGGCCCGCGTAGGCGCGGTAGGCGTTGCGCGTCTCGGCGCGTACGGACTCCGCGGGCTGGCCCTTGCCGCCGACCACCGCGATCACCGAGGCGCCGAACTCGTTGGCCAGGCGGGCGTTGAGCGCCAGCTCGTCCGGGAGCTGCGTGGCGGCGAAGTCGGAGCCGAGGACCAGTACCACCTCGTACGCGCGTGCCACCTGGTGGAAGCGCTCGACGAGCCGGGAGACCAGTTCGTCGGTACCCTGCTCCGCCTGCACCGCGGACGCCTCGTGGTAGTCCATTCCGTATACGGTCTCCGGGCTCTGGCCGAGCCGGTAGCGGGCCCGCAGCAGCTCGAACAGCCGGTCGGGGCCGTCATGCACCAGCGGGCGGAAGACTCCGACCCGGTCCACCTGACGCGTCAGTAGCTCCATGACTCCCAGGTCGACGACCTGACGGCCGTCCCCCCGGTCGATTCCCGTCACGTACACGCTGCGCGCCACGCGTGCTCTCCCGTCCTGATCGGCCGTTTCAACCGGTTGGGGTGGTGATATCCCGAAAGGGGTGTCATTGGCTTGCATTGCTCTTGACGATACCTGCGGGGACTGCGTGGGCGCCCGCCGGAGAGGGCCTCTGCGGGGGTCGTTCACAGGGCGTTCCCGGGCTGTTCCCGGAGTCCGGTTTCTTCCGCCGGTGCAGCCGAAAGCGCGGGGCCCGGACCCGGCGTGGGACAATCGCCGTGGCTCACGGTACGGGGGTCCCTTCGGGGAGCCGCCCGAATGCACGGCACTAGCGAGCAGGAGACCCAGGACGATGCGCATCGGAATTCTCACCGCAGGCGGCGACTGCCCCGGCCTGAACGCAGTGATCCGGTCGGTCGTCCACCGAGCCGTGGTGGGTCACGGCGACGAGGTCATCGGCTTCGAGGACGGGTTCAAGGGGCTGCTCGACGGCCACTTCCGGCCGCTCGACCTCAACGCCGTCAGCGGCATCCTGGCTCGTGGCGGGACGATCCTCGGCTCGGCCCGCCTGGAGCGCGACCGGCTGCGGGAAGCCGCCGAGAACTGTGACGAGCTGAGCCGCCGTTACGGCATCGACGCGCTGATCCCGATCGGCGGCGAGGGCACGCTGACCGCCGCCCGGATGCTGTCGGACGCCGGAATGCCCGTCGTCGGTGTCCCCAAGACCATCGACAACGACATCTCCGCCACCGACCGGACCTTCGGCTTCGACACCGCGGTCGGTGTCGCAACCGAAGCCATAGACCGCCTCAAGACGACCGCCGAATCGCACCAGCGGGTGATGGTCGTCGAGGTGATGGGCCGCCACGCGGGCTGGATCGCGCTGGAGTCCGGCATGGCGGGCGGTGCGCACGGCATCTGTCTGCCGGAGCGGCCCTTCGAGGTCGACGACTTGGTCAAGATGGTCGAGGAGCGCTTCGCGCGCGGCAAGAAGTTCGCCGTGATCTGCGTCGCCGAGGGCGCGCACCCGGCCGAGGGCTCCATGCCGTACGCGAAGGGCGAGATCGACCAGTTCGGGCACGAGCGCTTCACCGGCATCGGCAACCGGCTCGCCATCGAGCTGGAGCGGCGGCTCGGCAAGGAGGCCAGGCCGGTCATCCTCGGACACGTACAGCGCGGTGGGACACCGACCGCGTACGACCGGGTGCTCGCGACCCGCTTCGGCTGGAACGCGGTGGAGGCCGCTCACCGCGGCGAGTTCGGCAGGATGACGGCGCTGCGGGGCAACGAGATCGCCATGGTCCCGCTCGCCGACGCGGTGACCCGCCTGAAGACGGTGCCGGCGGACCGGATGTACGAGGCCGAGTCGGTCTTCTGACCCCGGGGGAGAGGGGGCGGCGCCGCTACCCGCCCGCCGTGCGCCAGAAGTGCTCGACGACCCGCGCCAGGAAGGCGCGGCCCGCGTCGCCCGTCGACTCGGGGCGCTGCGTGTCGGCGCTGCTCCAGCTCAGGGTCGACACCATCAGCGACTGGTAGTCGGCGTGCAGCTGCTCCAGTACGTCCTGGATCAGGCCCCGGTCCAGCGGTACGAGCTTGGCCACCGGGCGTACGTACGCCTGCCAGCGCGTCGTCACCGCGCTGTTCAGCAGCTCCGCCAGCTCCTCGTTCCGGCCGCTCGCCGTCAGGAACTGCGAGGCGGTCAGCTCCAGCGCCTCGCACAGCGCCGCGGACTGGCGCTCGTTTCCGCGCCAGCGGCCCGACTCCTCCATCCGCAGATACGCGGCCCCGGTGATTCCGACCCGGCCGGCAAGATCGTCCACCGCGAGGCCCCGGGTCAGCCGGTGCTCCCGCAGCGTGGAGGCGGCGGTCAGCAGCTCGCCCGGCGCGCACCACAGCACACCGGCGAGCGCCGTCAGCTCGCGCTCGGTCGGCGTCGCCGTACCGCGCTCCCAGGCGATCACCGTCTCCGGCGGCAGCCGGAGACCGTACTGGGCGGCGAGACCGTAGGCGACATGACCGGGTGCCATCCCCAGAGCCTCGCGAAGTCGGCGCGCGGCGGGGGCGTTGAAGGGCGGAGTTGGGTGCACGGCCCCACCGTAAGAGCCCGCAGACCCCCTGGCTACGGTCGGTTCCGCCCAGATCACCCTTCGTAGGAACCTACTAGGACGAACCGGGCCCCGCGGACTTCACTGCCCTTCCGGGACCCAGCGATAGTGCAGCTCAGGGCGCCCTACCTGCCCGTAATGCGGTCTGCGCGCCGCGCGGCCCACGGTCACCAGATGTTCCAGATAGCGGCGCGCCGTGATCCGCGAGATCCCCAGCGCCTCACCGGCCGCCGCCGCCGTCAGCCCTTCCCCGGCGTCCCGCAGGGCCCGGGTCACCGCCTCCAGGGTCGGCCCGCTCAGCCCCTTGGGGAGCGCCGAGGGATGGGTGACCCGCAGCGCGCCGAGTGCCCGGTCGACCTCCTCCTGGCCGCTCGCCTCACCCGCCGCCGCCCGGAACTCGGCGTAACGCACCAGCCGGTCCCGGAGGGTGGGGTACGTGAACGGCTTCAGCACGTACTGGACGACACCGAGCGACACCCCTTCCCGCACCACCGCGAGATCACGCGCCGACGTCACGGCGATGACGTCGGCCGCATGACCGGCGGCCCGCAGCGAGCGCAGCAGCTGAAGGCCGTGCCCGTCCGGCAGATACAGATCCAGGAGCAGCAGATCCACAGGTGTGCGGTCCAGCGCCCGCACCGCCTCCGCCCGCGAGTGCGCCACGGCCGCCACCTCGAAGCCCGGCACCCGGCCCACGTACAGCTGATGGGCGTCCGCGGCCACCGGGTCGTCCTCGACGACCAGCACCCGGATCATGCGGTGACCTCCTTGCCCGTACGCTCCCGAAGCGGCAGCCGCACCGTGAACTCGGCGCCGCCGTCCGCGCCCCGGGTCAGTGCGATCGTCCCGCCGTTGCGGTGCGCGGCCTGCCGTACGAGCGCGAGACCTAGCCCGCGCCCGGCGCCGCGCGTCGACCAGCCGCGCCGGAAGACCTCGTCGGCGTCGTCGGGGCCGATGCCCGCCCCGGTGTCCGCGACCGCCAGCAGCAGTTCACCGTCACCCGCGAGCGCCGTCACCGTGACCCGGGCCCGCGATCCGGAACGCGGGGCGGGGATGGACACGGCGCCCGGCTCCGCGCCCTGGCCGCCGGTCGCCGCCTCCGATGCCGCGTCGACCGCGTTGTCGATCAGATTGCCGAGGATGGTCACGAGATCGCGCTGCGCCAGCGTCGGGGGCAGCGCCCCGTCGTCGATCAGGCTGTGGTCCGCGAGCACCAGCTCCACGCCCCGCTCGTTCGCCTGCGCCGCCTTGCCGAGCAGCAGCGCGGCCAGCACCGGTTCGGCGACCGCGCCCACGACCCGGTCGGTGAGCACCTGGGCCAGCTCCAGTTCCGCCGTGGCGAAGTCCACCGCCTCATCGACGCGGCCCAGTTCGATCAGCGACACCACGGTGTGCAGCCGGTTCGCCGCCTCGTGGGCCTGCGAGCGCAGCGCCTGCGTGAAACCGCGCTCCGAGTCCAACTCGCCCGACAGTGCCTGTAGTTCGGTGTGGTCCCGCAGAGTCACCACAGTGCCGCGCTGCTCCCCGCCCACCACCGGACGGGTGTTGACGACGATCACCCGGTCCGCCGCCAGGTGGACCTCGTCGACCCGGGGCTCGGAGGCCAGCAGCGCCCCGGTCAGTGGGGCGGGTAGTTCGAGCTCGGCGACGGTCCGCCCGACCGCGCCCGGCTCCAGGCCGAGCAGCTCCCGGCCCGCGTCGTTGATCAGCGCGATCCTGCGCCGCCCGTCGAGCATCAGCAGGCCCTCGCGGAGCGCGTGCAGCGTGGCCTCGTGGTAGTCGTGCATCCGGCTCAGCTCACCCGCGTTCATACCGTGCGTGTGGCGCCGCAGCCGGGCGTTGATCACATACGTACCGAGTCCGCCGAGGGCCAGCGCACCGCCCGCCGCGAGCCCCAGCGCGCCCAGCTGCTCGCGCACCTGGGTGGAGACCCGCTCGACCGTGATGCCCGCACTGACCAGCCCGGTGATCTTTCCGCCGTCCCGGACCGGCGTCACGACCCGTATCGAGGGGCCGAGCGTGCCGGTGTACGTCTCGGTGAACGTCTCGCCGCGCAGCGCCTGAGCGGTGTGCCCGAGGAAGGTCTCGCCGATCCGCTCGGTGTCCGGATGCGTCCAGCGGACCAGCTGCGGACTCATGATCGTGACGAACGCGATCCCGGTCTCCTCGCGGACCTGTTCCGCGTACGGCTGGAGCACGGCCGAGGGGTCCGGGGTGCGGATCGCCTCCCGTACGGAGGGAGAACCGGCCACCGCCACCGCAGCGGCCCGCACCTGCCGGGTGGCGGTCTCCTCCGCCTGTGCGCTCCCGGAGGCGTACGCGAAGAAGGCGCACCCCGCGACGACAGCGGCCACCAGCACGACCTGCATGGCGAAGAGCTGGCCGGCCAGGCTGCGGGGGCGGGTACGGGGGAGGCGCATGCCGACCAGTCTGCCTGGCCCGGCCCGCCGCACGGCGGGTGGCTTGAACCCGACCGTGAACGATATGAACGCAACGGTGACGGGGGTCACAGGGCGCTGGATAGTCACCGAAGCCCCCAGGGACGGGGGAGCGACCGCGACATTCAGCCGAGGAGGCCCCCGTGGCAGCAGCAGCCGCAAGGCGGGACCGGACCCATTATCTCTATCTGGCCGTGATCGGAGCCGTGGTTCTCGGCATTCTCGTGGGCTTCGTCGCCCCCGGGGTGGCCGTGGAGCTCAAGCCCATCGGCACCGGTTTCGTGAACCTGATCAAGATGATGATCTCGCCGATCATCTTCTGCACGATCGTGCTGGGCGTCGGCTCCGTACGAAAGGCCGCCAAGGTCGGCGCCGTCGGCGGGCTCGCCCTCGGCTACTTCCTGGTGATGTCGACGGTCGCCCTGGCCATCGGCCTCGTCGTCGGCAACATCCTGGAGCCGGGCTCCAGCCTCCACATCACCGATGCGGCCCGCGCCGCGGGCTCGGAGCAGGCGGCGGGCGCCAGCGAGTCGACCGTGGACTTCCTGCTCGGCATCATCCCGACCACCATGGTCTCCGCCTTCACCGGCGGCGAGGTCCTCCAGACCCTGCTCATCGCCCTGCTCGCGGGCTTCGCGCTCCAGGCCATGGGCGCGGCGGGCGAACCGGTCCTGCGTGGCATCGGGCACATCCAGCGGCTGGTCTTCCGCATCCTCGCCATGATCATGTGGGCCGCCCCGGTGGGCGCGTTCGGCGCGATGGCCGCGGTGGTCGGCGAGACCGGCGTGGACGCGCTGAAGTCCCTGGCGATCATCATGGTCGGCTTCTACGTCACCTGCGCGCTGTTCGTCTTCGTGGTGCTCGGCACGATCCTGCGGCTCGTGGCCGGGGTTAATCTCCTCTCCCTGCTGAAGTACCTGGGCCGCGAGTTCCTGCTGATCCTGTCCACGTCCTCCTCGGAGTCGGCCCTGCCCCGGCTGATCGCGAAGATGGAGCACCTGGGTATCAGCAAGCCGGTCGTCGGCATCACCGTGCCGACCGGCTACTCCTTCAACCTCGACGGCACCGCGATCTACCTCACGATGTCCTCGCTCTTCATCGCCAACGCGATGGGCGACCCGCTGACCGCGAGCGAGCAGATCTCGCTCCTGGTCTTCATGGTGATCGCATCGAAGGGCGCCGCGGGCGTCACCGGCGCCGGACTCGCCACCCTCGCGGGCGGCCTCCAGTCCCACCGCCCCGAACTGGTCGACGGAGTCGGCCTGATCGTCGGCATCGACCGCTTCATGAGCGAGGCCCGCGCCCTCACGAACTTCGCGGGCAACGCGGTCGCCACGGTCCTGGTCGGCACCTGGACCAAGGAGATCGACAAGGGCCGCGTCGACGAAGTCCTCGCCGGCCGGATCCCGTTCGACGAGAAGACCCTCACCGACGACATCGCGCCGGTGGAGAGCGCGATCCCCGAGCCCCGTGAGGGCGCCGAGGTGCCGGCGAAGGTCTGACGGGCGGGACGGGCGGCGGTGCCCCGGCCCTTGCCTTGACGTCCGCGTCAAGGATTACGGTCGGGGCATGCGAATCGGGGAGCTGGCCGAACGGGCCGGGACGACCACGCGGACTCTGCGCTACTACGAGTCACGCGGGCTGCTGCACGCACGGCGGGCGGTGAACGGCTACCGCACGTACGACGAGCACGATCTGCGGATGCTCCAGCAGATCCGGACCCTTCAGGACTTCGGGTTCGATCTTGAGGAGACCCGCCCGTTCGTCGACTGCCTGCGCGCGGGCCACCCGGCCGGCGACGCATGCCCGGCCTCCCTCGCCGTCTACCGCCGCAAACTCGGTGAACTCGACACACTCATCGAGCAGTTGCAGACGGTCAGGGCGGAAGTGGGTACGCAGTTGGCCCGCGCCGAGCTGGAGGCGTCGGCCGATCTGCCCGGCGGACCCGAACCACGTTGCGAACTGGGAGGATGACGATGATTCACGCAGAAGGTGTCGCCGAGGTCACCGACGCGACCTTCGACGAGGAGGTACTGGGAGCGGGCCTCCCGGTGCTGGTCGAGTTCACCGCCGACTGGTGCGGCCCCTGCCGCCAGCTCGCCCCCGTGCTCAGCGCGGTGGCGGCGGAGGAGAGCGACCGGATCAAGGTCGTCCAGATCGACGTGGACGCCAACCCGGGCATCACGTCCCGTTACGCGGTGCTGTCGATGCCGACCCTGATGGTGTTCCAGGCGGGCGAGCCGGTGAAGTCGATGGTCGGCGCCCGCCCCAAGCGCAAGCTCCTCCAGGAACTGGAGGACGTGCTCACGCCGGCCTGAGCGCTGCGCCGGGACGCAGTACCGCTACCGCCGAGGTGGCGATCACTGCGACAAGGGTGACGAGCGTGATGACGGTCGTCGTGACCAGGAACGCGCTGGAGGAGCCCAGGTTCTCGGCGGTGTTCGGGGTGGCGAAGGCGCCGATTCCGAGGGCCAGGGCGACGCCCGCCGTCCAGCGCCCGGGCCGCCACAGCACCAGGCCGGCGGTGGCCGCGCCTCGCCCCGCGCCGGCCAATCCCGGCCCTCGGGGCCGTTCGCCGACCTGGGCATTCATGTACGCCCCATTGACCTTTCCCTGACCCACGGGTCAGCATCATCCGGAACGCCCCCCACGCCAGTCCCGCCCGTAACGTCGTGAGGAGCCTGCCCCATGCGCACCTACCGCAGCACGCGGAACACCCGTACGCGAGCGCTACGCACAGCCGTTGCCACCGTCGCCGCCTCCGCCGCCCTCGGCACCGTACTGGTCACCTCGCCGGCGGCAGCCACCGCGACGGCCGCCGAAAGCGATCCCGGTAACTGCAAGACCTCCGACGATCCGTCCTGGTCCGGCTGGACCGACCACAATCAACTCGGCGCCACACTGCGGCAGATCGAGAAGACCAGCAAGGGCCGGGTGCAGGTAGAGGTCGCCGGGCGCACCACCCAGGACCGCGAACTGTGGGCCGCGCGAGTCGGCACAGGCCCCCGCGTTCTGATGGTCACCAGCGCCATTCACGGCAACGAGCGCACCGGCACGGAGGCCCTCATCGGCATCCTCAAGGAGCTCGGTTCGAGCTCTGATCCGAAGACCGCCGAACTCCTCAGCAAAATCACCCTGGTTGCCATGCCGATGGTCAACCCGGACGGCGGCGAGCTCAACCGTCGTATCAACGTACGCTCCTGGGACCAGACCGCCGCGCAGTTCCCCCAGCTGACCGGGGCGCCGCGGGCCTGGTACCACAGCCTCAGCGGCGACGGCATCGATCAGCCCGGCTATGACCTCAACCGGGACTTCAACCCGGATCTGAACTACGTCCCGCGGGCCTCCGACCTCCCCGGTGAGCAGACCGGCGCCGGATTCTTTCTCTCCCCCGAGTCGCGCGCGATCCGTGACACGTACGTGAAGATGCGCAATGAGAAGGGATCTGTCGACGGGTTCATCGATCTGCACCACATGGGTCCCTGCGAGCGCATCACGGGCGGCCCTCAGGACGGCAAGCTGATCACGGTCTCGCTGGACTATCCGCCACTCGGCGTGAACGACGGGGCCAAGTACAAGAAGCAGTGGCCGAAGCTGGACCAGGACAAGTCCCGCCGCTATGCGCTCACGGTGGCCAACGGCATCGCCGACGCATACGGCGAGCAGTCGAGGCTCGCCGCGACCGGCCGCTACCTCCACCCCGACGCGCGCGAATACGCCGGCCAGGGCCGCTCCGCCTTCGCCCTCAACGGAACCGGCACAGTCCTCTTCGAAGTCCGTGGGCAGCAGGACGACTTGGGGCAGAGGCAGCACGGCATGTTCGTCCAGTCCGTACGTACCGGAGTGGAATCCCTGATGACGGGCCTGGCCACGGGCAGCGCCGACCGGGTCAAGGGGGACGACTTCTTCAAGCTGCCGGACTACGGGTGGGAGACCACGGCGGACTGACCTCGAGGTCAGGATCAGGGGTTGCCACCCCCGCAGCCTGAGCCTGAGCCGCAGCTGTGGTGGCTGCCCGTGCCGTCCGGCGCCTGGTCCGGGTGCCTGTCCTCCTCCCGGTCCAGCGCCTTGCCCAGTTTCGTCAGCTGCCTGCCGATCGACGGCAGGCCGCCGGGACCACCCTGGCGGCGCGGTCCTCCAGGTGGTTCCGGGAGCCCGGCGCGCCCGTCGAGGACGACGGCCCCGAGCTCCGTACCCGCCCAGGGCGCGGTCCGGCGGGCCGTCGCGAGGCGGCGACGGCCCGCCGGGGTGCGCAGGCCGCGCACCGGGCACAGCACGCGCACGAGCAGGCCGGCGCCGCCCAGGAGGAGCAGGTCGAGCAGGTGCGGGGTACTCCGGACCGCCGTTGTCACGATGAGCGCGGCTGTCACGCACACCGCCGCGGTCAGCGCTCGTGCAGCGGCTCTCCGGGCCCTGGTCCGCTCGGGGCGGGGCACCAGGCCGTACGAGACGAGCCGGTCGCGGACCTCCCGTACCGCGTGACTCCGCGCGCCCCGCGCCCGCAGACGGGACGGAGAGCTCCCGCCGGCGGCGTGCCACGCCTCGGCGAGCGCGCGCTCCACCGGGTCGTCGGCGCCCTCGAGCGGCGGGCCGAGCCGCAGTCGGCCGCCTGCGAGGGAGGCGAAGCGTGAGTCCGCGCCCCAGATCCCGTACAGCGCCGCTTCCACGACCCGCTGCGAGCCGCCCGCCAGATATGCCACCTCGTAGGGACCCAGCTCCGGATGGCGTGCACGCCACGGGCGGCGGCCGGAGAGCGCGAGCGCGAGGGTGCAGGCGGTCGCGGTGACCACCATGTCGATGACGATGAGTACGGTCCACATGGCAGCCCCCGATAGCTGTTTCCATGGGTATCTCCGACCGAGGCCACCGCGAAGCCCAATGGGTCTTATTTCAGAGCTTGTTCAGAGGTTTCTGGCCCGGCGGGCGGCCCGCATGCTTACCTCGCGGGGGGTATCCGACAATTAAGTGGGTTCTATGCAGCCCGTTCCGTCGCGATGACCATGGTGCGTATGACGACGCAAAACAACACCTCTTCCACTCCTGTCACGGTTATCGGCCTCGGCGCCATGGGCCAGGCTCTCGCCGGAGCCTTTCTCGACGCCGGACTCCCCACCACCATCTGGAACCGCTCCACGGACAAGGGCGAGGCGCTCGTCGCACGAGGGGCGGTCCGTGCCGCGTCCGCCGAAGAGGCCGTGCTCGCCTCCGAGTTGGTCGTCGTCTGCGTCGTCGACTACGACGCATCGCAGAAGATCCTTGCCCCGCTGGCGGGCGCCCTGGCCGGGCGGGTGCTGGTCAATCTCACGTCCGACACCCCGCAGCGGGCCAGGGAGGCGGCGGTCTGGGCCGAGGAGCACTCGCTCGACTACCTCGACGGCGCGATCATGGTGCCGGTCCCGGTCGTCGGCGGACCGGAGGCGCTGATCTTCTACGCCGGTGACCGGGCGGCGTACGAGAAGTACGAGTCCGTGCTCAAGGCGCTCGGTGCGCCGGCGGCCTTCCTCGGGGAGGACCACGGGCTGGCAGCCGCCTACGACATGGCGATGCTCGACTTCTTCTACGGGGCCATGGGCGGCATGGTGCACGCCTTCGCGCTGGCCAGGGCGGAGGGCGTGGAGGCCGCGGCGCTCGCGCCGTATCTGAACACGATCGCCGCCATCCTGCCGCCGATCGTGGCGGGCACGGCCGTGGACATCGACGCCCGCACGTACGACGGGGCGGAGGCCAATCTCGCCATGATGACCGCGAGCGTCGATCACATCCTGCACACCGCGCGCGAGCGTGGGCTGGACACCGCGCAGTTGGAGGCGGTCAAGGCGGTCTCGGAGCGCGCCATCGCGAAGGGGCACGGCCGTGACTCCTGGGCGAGCACCTTCGAGGCGCTCGGCGGGGTGTGAGAGAGGGGCGTGAGTGCGGGGCCCGCGCCGATGGAGAGATTCGGCGCGGGCCCCGGGCTCGTGTTGTCAGGACGGCCTGAAGTACACCGTGGCCAGCGGCGGCAGGGTCAGGAGCACGCTGGTCTGCCTGCCGTGCATGGCCACCGCCTCCGGCTTCAGCGGCTCCTCGTTGCGCACGTCACCGCCGCCGTAACGGGCCGAGTCCGTGTTCAGGACCTCCACCCAGCTCTCGAAGCCCTCCGGCACACCGACGCGGTAGTCGTGGCGCACCACCGGGGAGAAGTGCGAGATCGCCAGGAGCGGTGAACCGTCCGCGTCGTAGCGCAGGAACGCGAACACGTTGTCCTCGGACGCGCCCCCGTCGACCCAGGCGAAGCCCTCCGGCGCGGTGTCGCGCTGCCAGAGGGCCGGCACCGCCCCGTACACCGCGTTGAGGTCGGCCACCAGCGTGCGTACGCCGCGATGGTCGGCCGAGGCCTCGTACGAGGTGTCGAGCAGCCACCAGTCGGGGCCGTGCCCCTCGGACCACTCCGCCCCCTGGGCGAACTCCTGGCCCATGAAGAGGAGTTGCTTGCCCGGGTGGGCCCACATGAAGCCGAGATACGCGCGGTGGTTGGCGCGCTGTTGCCACCAGTCGCCCGGCATCTTGCTGACCAGCGCCTGCTTCCCGTGCACCACCTCGTCGTGCGAGATCGGCAGGACGTAGTTCTCGCTGTACGCGTACACCATCGAGAAGGTCATCTCGTTGTGGTGGTACTTGCGGTGCACCGGCTCCTTGGAGACGTAGACCAGCGAGTCGTGCATCCAGCCCATGTTCCACTTCAGGCCGAAGCCGAGACCGCCGTGGTCCGTGGCGCGGGTGACGCCCTCCCAGGCGGTCGACTCCTCGGCGATGGTGACCACGCCGGGGTTGCGCCGGTAGACCGTCGCGTTCATCTCCTGGAGGAAGCTCACCGCGTCCAGGTTCTCCCTGCCCCCGAACTCGTTCGGCGACCACTGGCCGTCCTCGCGGGAGTAGTCGAGGTAGAGCATCGAGGCCACCGCGTCCACCCGCAGGCCGTCGATGTGGAACTCCTCGCACCAGTAAGTGGCGTTGGCCACCAGGAAGTTGCGGACCTCCTTGCGGCCGTAGTCGAACTCCAGGGTGCCCCAGTCCGGGTGCGCGGCCCGGGACGGGTCGGAGTGCTCGTACAGCGGGCGTCCGTCGAACTCCGCGAGTGCCCAGTCGTCGCGCGGGAAGTGCGCCGGTACCCAGTCCATGAGGACGCCGATGCCCGCCGTGTGCAGTGCGTCGACCAGGAAGCGGAAGTCGTCCGGGCTGCCCATGCGGGACGTCGGCGCGTAGAAGCCGGTGACCTGGTAGCCCCAGGAGCCGCCGAACGGGTGCTCCGACACCGGCATCAGCTCGACGTGGGTGAAGCCCAGTTCCTTCACGTACGAGGGGAGTTGCTTGGCCAGCTGGCGGTACGTCAGTCCGGGGCGCCAGGACGGCAGATGCACCTCGTAGACGGAGAACGGGGACTCGTGGACCGGGCGGTCGCCCCGGTGCGCCATCCAGTCCGCGTCCCTCCACTCGTGGTGCGATGCCGTGACCACCGAGGCGGTGGCGGGCGGCACCTCCGCGTGCCGGGCCATCGGATCGGCCCGCTGGGTGTGCGACCCGTCGGGCCGGCAGATGTCGTACTTGTAGACGGAGCCCTCGCCCACCCCGGGAAGGAACACCTCCCAGATGCCGGAGGAGCCGAGCGAGCGCATCGGGAAGGCTTTGCCGTCCCAGTAGTTGAAGTCGCCCGTGACACGGACCCCGCGGGCGTTCGGCGCCCACACGGTGAAGCGGGTGCCGGCGACGCCCTGGTGTTCCATCGGCTGGGAGCCGAGCGCGGTCCACAGCTCCTCGTGCCGTCCCTCGCCGATCAGATGCAGGTCGAGTTCGCCGAGCGCGGGCAGGAAGCGGTACGGGTCGTGGACCTCGATCTCGTTGTCCTCGTAGGCGACCGCGAGCCGGTACTCGGGAACGTCGGACAGCGGCAGGACCCCGGCGAAGAACCCGTCGCCGTCCTCGTGCAGTTCCGCCCGCAGCCCGTCGGCGAGCACGGTCACCGAACGCGCGAAGGGGCGCAGCGCACGGAACTCCACGCCACCCCGGGTCAGGTGCGCGCCCAGCAGGTCGTGCGGGGCGTGGTGCTCACCGGCGAGCAGCCGGGCCCGGTCCCCGCCGTCCATGGCGACGGCGGGCAGCACGCCCTTGCTGCCGCCGCCGCGCCTGGGGCGGGGCGGTGCGGCGGCGGCCCGCTTGGCCCGGGTCCGCTTGACTGGCGGCGCGGTGGCCGCCGTGGCCGGGGCCGGGGATGCGGCCGGGGGCGCGCCCTTCGCAGCGGCCCTGGATGCGGCCTTCGCCGCAGGTGCGGCGGGTGAGGCAGGTGCGGCGGGTGCGGTCGGGGCGGAGACCTCGGTGGTCACCGGCTGCTGGACGGACGGGACCTCGATGGGGTCCGACGTTTTGCGGGACGGCTTGCGGGCGGTCACAGAGACTGCCTCCTCGGAGGGGGAGAGGTGGGAAGAGCGGGTGGGGTTCAGTCGGTCGCCGTGGCCAGGCGCTGGATCGCGGCCATCGGGACCGGCAGCCAGTCGGGCCGGTTGCGTGCCTCGTACAGCACCTCGTAGACCGCCTTGTCGGTCTCGTACGCGCGCAGCAGTTCCGGTTCGGCGCGCGGATCGGAACCCGCGGCCTCCGCGTACCCCTCGCAGTACGCGGCGCGGCAGCGCGCCGCCCACTCGGCGTTCCACGGGCGGTGCGAGCGGGCCGCGTAGTCGAAGGAGCGGAGCATGCCCGCGACATCGCGCACCGGCGGCTGCGGACGGCGGCGTTCCGGAAGGGGCCTCGCGGGCTCCCCCTCGAAGTCGATCAGTGACCAGAAACCGTCCTCGGCGCGCAGGGTCTGACCGAGATGGAGGTCGCCGTGGACCCGCTGGGCCGCCCAGCCGCCCTGGTGGCCGAGTGCGGCGACGGCGTCGAAGGCGGTGCGCAGCCCGGACACGTACGGCACGAGTGCCGGGACGGCCTGGGCGGCGGCCTCAAGACGCTCCGTCATCCCGGCGACGAGATGCCTGGTCTGCGAGCGGCGCAGCGCGGGCGTCGGCAGCGCCGCCGCGAGCGCGGTGTGCACCTCAGCGGTGGCCCGGCCCAGGGCGTGCGCCTCCGGTACGAAGTCCCGGCCCGCGGCGAGCGCGCCGAGGGCGAGCTGCCAGCCGTCCCGCGCGCCGTGCAGGAAGGGCTGCAGCACGCCGAGCGTGACCGGCTCGGGAGCGGTGGCCTCGAACCAGGCGACCGGGGCGGGCACCCGGCCGCAGCCCTCGCGGGTGAGCGCGAGCGGCAGCTCCAGATCGGGGTTGGTGCCCGGGAAGACCCGGCGGAAGATCTTGAGGATGTAGGCGTCGCCGTAGACGAGCGAGGAGTTGGACTGCTCGGCGTCGAGCACCCGGGGAGCGAGCCCGGAGGGGATCGCGGCGGCCCGGTCGAAGCGGAGCGGGCCCAGGGTTCCGGGGCGGCGGAACCGTTCCAGCAGAAGTTCGGCGACGCGCGGGTCGTGCAGGCCCTCGTAGACCGTGTGGCCGGCCAGCGGGCCGTCCTGGAGCCGGCCGATGAGGGCGGGGGCGAGCAGCGGCGGCAGCGTGGCCCGTACCCCGAGCAGCAGTTGATAGCAGTCGCCCGCCCCGTTCGCGGGCAGGCCGGGCTGGTGGGCCCTGACCAGCAGATGGAGCAGTCCGGGACCCGTACCGGCAGAGCTCACCGCCAGTATCTCGGTCGCCGAGACGAGCGAGAAGTGGGTGACCGGCTGCCCCTTGCCCGCGAACCAGCGCTGCCCGGGCAGCCAGGCGTGGAGCAGGGGAGCGAGGGAAGGCAGGAGATCCGGGCCCGCGATCGGTGTCCCGGTGGCGGCGCTGTCCGTCGTGCCCGCCTCGGGGCCCTTCTGCGGAGGCGGTTGCGTGCTTGTTCTCGTGCTCGTTCTTGTGCTCTTCGTTTTACTCTTCGATGTGGCGACTCGAGTGGATGCAGCCTCCGACATGGCATCGCGTCCTTTCCCCGGGCACACCACAGGATGCGAAGAGTGTCCCGGATTGCGGCAATGGCTGTCCGGCTGTGCGGGACGTGTCGGGAGAGGATTGTCCGTACGGACTCGATCTTTGGTCCTGAAAGGACCGGAGGAGCCCGGAAGAGCTCGATATGGGGGGAGAGTGCCCCCTGCGGGGCGGCGGAAACCGCCCCGCGAGAGGTCGTACCGAGCCGCTCGTCGTCAGGCGACGGGCGGGTCCTTCCGCAGCCGGAACCAGTAGAAGCCGTGTCCGGCGAGAGTGAGCAGGTAGGGCCACTGGCCGATGGCGGGGAAGCGCACCCCGCCGATCAGCTCCACCGGGTGACGGCCGTTGTACGCCCGCAGATCCAGCTCCGTCGGCTGTGCGAACCGCGAGAAGTTGTGGACGCAGAGCACCAGATCGTCGGTGCCGTCGCCGTTCGGCGGGGCTTCCCGGATGAAGGCGAGAACGGCCGGGTTCGAGGACGGCAGTTCCGTGTACGAGCCCGTGCCGAACGCGTGGTTCTGCTTGCGGATCTCGATCATCCGCCGCGTCCAGTGCAGCAGTGAGGACGGCGAGGCCATCGACGCCTCGACGTTGGTCACCTGGTAGCCGTAGACCGGGTCCATGATCGTGGGGAGGTACAGACGCCCCGGATCGCTGGACGAGAAACCGGCGTTGCGGTCGGGGGTCCACTGCATCGGGGTGCGTACGGCGTCGCGGTCGCCGAGCCAGATGTTGTCGCCCATCCCGATCTCGTCCCCGTAGTAGAGGATCGGGGAGCCGGGCAGGGACAGCAGCAGCGCCGTGAACAGCTCGATCTGGTTGCGGTCGTTGTCCAGGAGGGGCGCGAGCCGGCGGCGGATGCCGATGTTGGCCCGCATCCGCGGATCCTTGGCGTACTCCGCGTACATGTAGTCGCGCTCTTCGTCCGTGACCATTTCGAGCGTCAGCTCGTCGTGGTTGCGCAGGAAGATGCCCCACTGGCAGTTCTTCGGGATCGCCGGGGTCTTCGCCAGGATTTCCGAGACCGGGTAGCGGCTCTCGCGCCGTACGGCCATGAAGATGCGCGGCATCACCGGGAAGTGGAACGCCATGTGGCACTCGTCGCCGTCGGTCTGGAAGTCGCCGAAGTAGTCGACGACGTCCTCCGGCCACTGGTTGGCCTCGGCGAGCAGCACGGTGTCCGGGTAATTGGCGTCGATCTCCTTGCGGACCCGCTTGAGGAAGTCGTGGGCCTCGGGGAGGTTCTCGCAGTTGGTGTTCTCGCGCTGGTAGAGATACGGCACGGCGTCCAGGCGGAAGCCGTCGATGCCGAGGTCCAGCCAGAAGCGCAGCGCCGAGATGATCTCTTCCTGCACCGCCGGGTTCTCGTAGTTGAGATCGGGCTGGTGCGAGAAGAACCGGTGCCAGTAGTACTGCTTGCGCACCGGGTCGAAGGTCCAGTTGGACGTCTCGGTGTCGACGAAGATGATCCGGGCGTCCGCGAACTGCTTGTCGTCGTCGGCCCAGACGTAGTAGTCGCCGTACGGCCCGTCGGGGTCGGTCCGGGACTGCTGGAACCAGTCGTGCTGATCGCTCGTGTGGTTCATGACGAAGTCGATGATCACGCGCATACCGCGCTGGTGCGCGGCGTCGACGAACTCGACGAAGTCGGCCAGGTCACCGAACTCCGGCAGTACGGCGGTGTAGTCGGAGACGTCGTAACCACCGTCGCGCAGCGGTGACTTGAAGAACGGCGGCAGCCAGAGGCAGTCGACGCCCAGCCACTGCAGATAGTCGAGTTTGGAAGTGATGCCCTTGAGGTCGCCGATGCCGTCGCCGTTGGAGTCCTGGAAGGACCGGACGAGGACCTCGTAGAAGACGGCGCGCTTGAACCAGTCGGGATCGCGGTCCTTGGCGGGAGTGTCCTCGAACGTGTCGTGGACGGGCTCGTTGACGATCATGGTGTGGGTGACCCTCCGGTCGGCGGGGACGGTCGCAGAACGACGATGTGCGCGGGTGTCACACCCGGCTCCAGACGCACATAGAAGGTCCTGCCCCAGTGATAGGTGTCGCCGGTGAGCTCATCGCGCACCGGCACGCGCTCATGCCAGTCCAGGCAGAGCTGTGGCATGTCCAACGAGACCGTGGCCTCCTGGGTGTGGTGGGGGTCGAGGTTGACGACCACCAGAACGATGTTCGAACCCGAGCGCTTGCTGTACGCGATCAGGGCCTCGTTGTCGACGGAGTGGAAGTGCACGTCGCGCAGTTGCTGGAGCGCCGGGTGGCGGCGCCTGATCCGGTTGAGCGAGGTGATCAGCGGTGCCAGCGAACGGCCCTCGCGCTCCGCCGACTCCCAGTCCCTGGGCTTGATCTCGTACTTCTCCGAATGCAGGTACTCCTCGCTCCCGGTACGCACCGGGGTGTTCTCGCACAGCTCGAACCCCGCGTACACGCCCCAGGAGGGGGACAGGGTCGCGCCCAGGACGGCCCGCGCCTCGAAGGCGGGACGGCCGCCGTCCTGGAGGTAACCGGGAAGGATGTCGGGGGTGTTCACGAAGAAGTTGGGGCGCATGTACGAGGCGGAGTCACCCGAAAGCTCCGTGACGTACTCGGTGAGTTCCTGCTTGGTGTTACGCCAGGTGAAGTACGTGTACGACTGCTGGAAGCCGACCGCGGCGAGCGCGCGCATCATCGCGGGACGGGTGAACGCCTCGGCGAGGAAGATCACGTCGGGGTCGGTGCGGTTGATCTCGCCGATCACCTTCTCCCAGAAGACGACCGGCTTGGTGTGCGGGTTGTCGACGCGGAAGACGCGTACGCCGTGGTCCATCCAGAACCGCAGGATGCGGACCGACTCCGTGACGAGGCCGCGCAGGTCCTTGTCGAAGGCGATCGGGTAGATGTCCTGGTACTTCTTCGGCGGGTTCTCCGCGTAGGCGATGGAGCCGTCGGGGCGGTGGTGGAACCACTCCGGGTGCTCGGTCACCCAGGGGTGGTCGGGGGAGCACTGGAGGGCGAAGTCGAGCGCCACCTCCATGCGCAGGGTGCGGGCGGTCTCGACGAAGTGGTCGAAGTCCTCGAGGGTGCCGAGCTCGGGGTGGACGGTGTCGTGACCGCCGTCGGCCGAGCCGATCGCCCACGGCACGCCCGGGTCGTCCGGGCCGGGGGAGAGGCTGTTGTCCGCCCCCTTGCGGTGGGTGGTGCCGATGGGATGGATCGGCGGGAGGTAGACGACGTCGAAGCCCATCGCCGCGACGGCGGGGAGCCGTTCGGCGGCGGTGCGGAAGGTGCCGCTGATGATCCGGGTGGCGGGCGGCTGGGGGGTCGCGGTCTTGCCCGCCCTGCCCTTCCGCGCGCCCTTCGGCGGCTTGATCTGCTCCGTCCTCGCGCCCTCGGAGCGCGGGAACAGCTCGTACCAGGAGCCGTAGAGGGCCCTGCGGCGCTCCACGGTCAGGGGCAGCGGGCGGGAGGCGGTGACCAGTTCGCGCAGGGGGTGGCGGGACAGGGCCTCCTCGGCGGCGGGGGTGAGCGCCGCGGCCAGCCGGGAGGCCGCCGGGCGCTTGGTGTCGCGCAGGGCGTCGGCGGCGGCGAGCACCGCCTCGCGGCCCTCCTGCTTCGGTACGTCCTCGGCGGCACGCTCGTAGAGTGCGGCGCCCTCGGCCAGGACGAGTTCGGTGTCGATGCCCGCGGGGATCTTGATCTGTGCGGCGTGCCGCCAGGTGGCGACCGGATCGCTCCACGCCTCCACCGTGTAGGTCCAGTGGCCTTCGGCCGACGGGGTGACGTCGGCGCCCCAGCGGTCGGTGCCCGGCGCCAGTTCACGCATCGGAGTCCATGGTCCGGGGCGTCCGCCGGCGTCGTGCAGCACGACATTGGCGGCCACCGCGTCATGGCCTTCGCGGAAGACGGTGGCGGTGACCTGGAAGGTCTCACCGGCGACGGCTTTCGCCGGCCTTCTGCCGCAGTCGACGAGCGGACGGACGTCGAGGACTGGAATGCGACCGATCATGGAATCACCTGGGGGCTGGAGCTCGGGATGCGCGGGGCGCGACGGGGTGGCGGCGAGCTGTATCGGCGTGCCGCGGTTGTCGGGGTTTGTCCTTTGTAGCCGCTCTGCTGTCGGCTGGCTGGCTGTGGGCATGGCCGCTCCTGTCCGCGTTCACTCGAATGGCACTCGAATGGGTGGTGCGCGGGGTACCCGCGCACGATTCGGTGCGCGGATACGGACTGCCGAGGCTGCGTACCGGGGAAGCCTGCCCACCGTTCTCGGGTGGGCAATCCGGCGCTGTGTTAACTACTCGGTCGTAGCTGCCGGGTGCCCCGCGGCGGTTCGCCGTTCCCCGGCCGCCACCCGGAAGCCTTCCTTGTGCCCCGAAGTGCCACAAGGCCACATGCGGGGGTGGAATCGGCCATATCGCCTGGGGCGGATTCATGCTCGTTGGGCCAATGGGGGCCATGAGGTGGAGGCGCGGGGCGGAGCCGGGGTGCGGAGGTGCGGCCGGACGTGGCCGCCGGACCCGGTGAGCCGGTCGCGCGCCGTGGCAGGTTCCGTCGGCGCGCCGCTACCTTCGAGGGTGACGGAGAGGGCGCACACCGTGGTGCGTCCCCTCGGATTCGTACGTCCCCTGTAAAGGTGGAATACGTGAAGGCCATTCGTCGATTCACCGTGCGTCCCGTCCTCCCCGATTCCCTCCAACCGCTTCAGGACCTCGCCCGCAACCTGCGGTGGTCCTGGCACACCGAGACCCGTGAGCTCTTCCAGACCGTCGACCCCGAGGGCTGGCGGTCCGCGGACGCCGACCCCGTACGACTCCTGGGTGCCGTGTCCGCCGCGCGCCTCGCCGAGCTGGCCGCGGACCAGCAGTTCCTGCGTCGCCTGACCCAGGTCTCCGACGACCTCAAGGAGTACCGGGACGGCCCGAGGTGGTATCAGGACCAGCTCGCCGCCGGTACGGAACTCCCCGCCGCCGTCGCCTACTTCTCACCCGAGTTCGGTGTGACCGCGGCCCTGCCGCAGTACTCCGGCGGACTCGGCATCCTCGCGGGCGACCACCTCAAGGCCGCCAGTGACCTGGGCGTACCCCTCATCGGAGTGGGTCTGCTCTACCGGCACGGCTACTTCCGCCAGACCCTGTCGCGCGACGGCTGGCAGCAGGAGCACTATCCCGTCCTCGACCCCAACGAACTGCCGCTCACCCTGGTCCGGGAGGCCGACGGCACCCCCAGCCGGGTGGTGCTGGCCCTGCCCGGCGGGCGCTCGCTCCACGCCTGTATCTGGCAGGCGCACGTGGGCCGCGTACCGCTGCTGCTGCTCGACTCCGACGTCGAGGAGAACGCGGCGGGCGAACGCGACGTCACCGACCGGCTGTACGGCGGCGGCAGCCACCACCGGCTGCTCCAGGAGATGCTGCTCGGCATCGGCGGCGTCCGCGCGGTGCGGACCTACTGCCGGCTGACCGGGACCGCCGCCCCCGAGGTCTTCCACACCAACGAGGGGCACGCCGGATTCCTCGGCCTGGAGCGCATCCGGGAACTCTCCGAGACCGGCCTGGACTTCGACGCCGCCCTGGAAGTGGTGCGGGCCGGCACGGTCTTCACCACCCACACCCCGGTACCCGCCGGGATAGACCGCTTCGACCGCCAGCTGGTGGCCCGGCACTTCGGGGACGACGGCGAACTGCCCGGCGTCGCCGTCGAGCGGATCCTCCGGCTCGGCATGGAGACGTACGAGGGCGGCGAACCCGGCCTCTTCAACATGGCGGTCATGGGGCTGCGGCTCGCCCAGCGGGCCAACGGGGTCTCCACCCTGCACGGAGCCGTCAGCCGGGAGATGTTCTCCGGCCTGTGGCCGGGATTCGACCCCTCCGAGGTGCCCATCACCTCGGTGACCAACGGTGTGCACGCCCCGACCTGGGTGGCCCCGGAGGTCTTCCGTCTCGGGGCGGGACAGGTCGGCGCGGGCCGCGTCGGCGACGCGCTCGTCGGCGGACCGGTGGAGGGCACGTCCGACAGCGACTCGGGCGCACGCCCCGCCGGCACACCCAGACGCTGGGAGGCCGTGGCCGGTATCCCCGACCGGGAGATCTGGGACCTGCGCCGGGTCCTGCGCGAACAACTGGTCACGGAGGTCCGCAAGCGGCTCTACGCCTCCTGGCGGCGGCGCGGCGCCGGTACGGCCGAACTCGGCTGGATCGACGGAGTCCTGGACCCGGACGTGCTGACCATCGGCTTCGCCCGCCGCGTGCCCTCGTACAAGCGCCTCACGCTCATGCTCCGCGACCGCGACCGGCTGACGGAGCTGCTGCTCCACCCGGAGCACCCCATCCAGATCGTCGTCGCGGGCAAGGCGCACCCGGCCGACGACGGCGGCAAGCGGCTGGTGCAGGAGCTGGTGCGCTTCTCGGACGACCCGCGGGTGCGCCACCGCATCGTCTTCCTGCCGGACTACGGCATGGGCATGGCGCAGAAGCTCTACCCGGGCTGCGACGTCTGGCTCAACAACCCGCTGCGTCCGCTGGAGGCATGCGGCACCAGCGGGATGAAGGCGGCGCTGAACGGCTGTCTCAACCTCTCGGTGCGGGACGGCTGGTGGGACGAGTGGTACGAGCCGGACTTCGGCTGGGAGATCCCCACCGCCGACGGTTCCGCCACCGACGAGGACCGGCGCGACGAGCTGGAGGCGAACGCCCTCTACGCGCTGATCGAGGACCGGGTCGCGCCGCGCTTCTACGACCGCGACGCGCAGGGGCTGCCCGAGCGGTGGATCGAGATGGTCCGCCGCACCCTGGTCACCCTCGGACCCAAGGTGCTCGCGGGACGCATGGTGCGTGAGTACGTGGAGCGGCTCTACGCACCCGCCGCACTGTCCCGGCGCTCCCTCGACCCGGAGGCGGCCAGGGAACTCGCGGTGTGGAAGGCCCGGGTCAGGGCCGCCTGGCCCGGGGTCGCCGTCGACCACGTGGAGGCGTCGGCCGCCACCGTCACGGGCGGCTCGGCGGAGTTGGGCTCCACGCTGTCGCTCCGGGTGCGGGTGGCCCTGGGCGGCCTCGACCCGGACGACGTCGAGGTCCAGGTGGTCGCCGGGCGAGTCGATTCCGGTGACGCGATCGCGGACGCCCAGGCGTTCCCGCTGAAGCCGGCGGGCGGTCACGACCTGGAGGACCGCTGGCTGTACGAGGGCCCGCTCGCCCTCGACCGCACCGGACCGTACGGCTACACCGTGCGCGTGCTGCCGGCCCACCGGCTGCTGGCGTCCGGCGCGGAACTCGGCCTGGTCGCGCTGCCGTCCGAGGGGGCTGCGGAGGGCGCGGGCGTGCTGCTGCGCTGATCTCTCCAGGACATGCCAACGGCCCGGGAGGAGATTTGAACTCCTCCCGGGCCGTTGTGTTCAGTTGCTTCAGAAGGTCAGTTTGAAGCTGTTGATCCTGCCGGTGTCCTGTGCGGCGACGTCCTGGACCTTGAGCTTCCAGGCGCCGTTCGCCACCTCGGACGAGGCGTTGGCGGTGTACGTCGTCACCACGTTGTCCGCTGAATCGCTCGACGAGGAGTTCTTCAGCCGGTACGCGGTGCCGTCGGGGGCCACCAGGTCGATGACGAGGTCACCGCGCCAGGTGTGCGTGATGTTCACGCCGACCTGGAGGGCGCTCGGCGCGTTGCCGGTGACACCGGTGACGTTGACCGTGCTGGTGACGGCAGCGCCGTTGTCCGGGATCGACACGGCCGTGGTGTTCTCGAAGACGGTGCCACCGCCGCCGCCACCGGGGCGCGAGCCCACGTTGATGCCGGCCCAGGCGTCGGCCACGGCCTTGTACTCGGCGCTGGTCGTTCCGTACAGCTCACCGGCGACGGCGAGGGTGCCGGTGCGGGCGGCGGCGTAGTTCGTCGTGGAGGTGAACTTGGTGGTGAGCGCCTTGAACCAGATCTGCAGGGCCTTGTCCCGGCCGATGCCGGTCACGGGCAGACCGTCGGAGGTCGGCGAGTCGTACGAGACGCCGTTGACGGTCTTGGCGCCGCTGCCCTCGGAGAGCAGGTAGAACCAGTGGTTCGCCGGGCCCGAGGAGTAGTGGACGTCGATCGAGCCGATGCCCGAGTACCAGGCGTCCTTGGACGAGCCGTCCTTGCTCGGCTTGTCCATGTAGCGCAGCGGGGTGCCGTTGCCCCTGATGTCGATCTTCTCGCCGACGAGGTAGTCGCCCGGGTCCGCGGCGGTGTTGGAGTAGAACTCCACGCCCGCGGCGAAGATGTCGGAGGTCGCCTCGTTGAGGCCGCCGGACTCACCGCTGTAGACCAGGTTGGCCGTGGCGGCGGTGACGCCGTGCGACATCTCGTGGGCGGCGACGTCGAGCGAGGTCAGCGGCTTGAGGTTGCCGGCGCCGTCGCCGTACGTCATGCAGAAGCAGCTGTCCTGCCAGAAGGCGTTGACGTAGGCGTTGCCGTAGTGGACGCGGGAGTACGCGGCGACGCCGTCACCGCGGATACCCGTGCGGCCGTGCACGTTCTTGAAGTAGTCCCACGTCTTGGCGGCGCCGAAGTGCGCGTCCGCGCCCGCGGTCTCCAGGTTCTGCGGGGTGCCGTCGCCCCAGATGTCGTCGGCGCCGGAGAAGAGCGTCCCGGTGCCCGACGTGCCGCGGTTCAGGTTGTACGTCTTGCCGTTGCCCCGCGTGGTGTCGGTCAGCGTGTACGAGGGCGCGGTGCCGAGCGTGACCTGGCCGTTGTACTGGGTGTTGCCCGTGCCGTTCTCGACGGCCTGCCACTCGTAGAGCTTGGCGCCGCTGGAGGCGTCCGTGACGACGTGCAGCTCGTTCGGGGTGCCGTCGTGCTGGAAGCCGCCGACGACGGTCTCGTACGCGAGCTGCGGTGTGCCGCTCGCCAGCCAGACCACCTTGCGCGGGGCCTTGCTCGCCTCGGTCGCCTTCGAACCCTCGGACTTCGCGGCGCCCAGCGCCTGCTTCTCCGCGGTGGCCGGCGCGACGTCGGCAGTGGTGCCGACCGCCTTCAGCTGGGCGGTGGTCGCCTTGGACGCCTTGGTGACGCTCTCGGTCTTCCCGGCCTTGGTCTCCTGCACGACGAGGTCGCCGCCGAGGACCGGAAGTCCGCCGAGGGTGCGCTCGTACCTGGTGTGCGTGGTGCCGTCGCGGTCCTGGACGACATCGCGGACGACGAGCTTCTCCTGAGCGCCGAGGCCGAGCTTCTCGGCGGTGGCGGCCTTGGTGGAGTTGGCCTCGCGGAGCAGCTCGGCGCGCTGCGAGGGAGAGAGCGGCGCGGGGAGCGAACCCGGGTCCGCCTTGGCGGCGGCCGGGGCGGCGATGGGGCCACTGCCGGGAGTGGCGGTGGCGGTGCCGGTCTGGATTCCGACGGCGATCATGGCTGCGGCGGCGATCAGAGCGCCGGTCGCGGTGGCACGACGGCTGTGCGTGGATCTCACGCTGACTCCTTCTGCGAGGGGGGTATTCGGGCGGCTGGGTGAGCCATCCGGGCAGAGCAAGCGGTGCGCAGAACGGGGTGAAGAGTGTCAGCAGATGTGTGCACCTGTCAGGACCGCGTCAAGAACTTGGCCGGAAATCGTCCGCTGCCTGATGGGCCATGTTCGTTAAGCGGACGTTTCGCCGATCTTTGCCGCGATGGCGTCCGGAGTTCGACGGAGCCGGAATTCCCAGGGTGAGGACGGGTCCGTAACACACACAGCGTGTTCGAACGGCGCATGCGTTTCCGGCCGATGGCCACCTGTTGAGACAGCGCGGAGTGTGGCTCGTTCCGCGCCGTCCCACAGGGGCCTGTCCGGCCTCAGGCCAGACTTTCCCGCCAGGCGCGGTGCAGCCCGGCGAACCGGCCCGTGCCGCCGATGAGTTCGGCCGGGGCCCCGTCCTCCACGATCCGGCCGTGCTCCATCACCAGCACCCGGTCCGCGATCTCCACGGTGGAAAGACGGTGCGCGATCACCACCGCCGTACGGCCGTGCAGCACCGTGTCCATGGCCCGCTGCACCGCCCGTTCACCCGGGATGTCCAGGGAACTCGTCGCCTCGTCGAGGATCAGCACCGCCGGATCGGCGAGCAGGGCCCGGGCGAACGCGACGAGCTGACGCTGGCCCGCGGAGATCCGGCCGCCCCGCTTGCGTACGTCCGTGTCGTAGCCGTCGGGCAGGCTGCTGATGAAGTCGTGCGCGCCGATGGCCTTCGCCGCGCGCTCGATCTCCCCGGGCGTCGCGTCCGGCCGGCCGATCGCGATGTTCTCGGCGACCGTCCCGGAGAACAGGAACGCCTCCTGCGTCACCATCACCACGCCCCGCCGCAGGCCGGCGATGGTGAGGTCCCGCAGATCGGTGCCGTCCAGCAGGACCCGGCCCTCGGTCGGATCGTAGAAACGGGCCAGCAGCTTCGCGAGCGTCGACTTGCCCGCACCCGTCGAACCGACCACGGCGACGGTCTGCCCGGCCGGCACCGTCAGATCGAAGCGGGGCAGCACCTCACCGCCGGTGCGGTAGGCGAAGCGCACCCCCTCGAAGGTGACCTCACGGCCCGGGTGTTCACCGGTCAGGGCCGGGAGCTCCTTCGGAGCGGTCGTCTCTGGGACCGTGGGCGTCTGCGCCAGCAGACCCGCGATCTTGTCGAGCGAGGCGGCGGCGGACTGATAGGAGTTCAGGAACATCCCGAGCCGGTCGATCGGGTCGTAAAGACGCCGCAGATACAGCACGGCCGCGGCCAGCACCCCGAGGGCGAGCGTCCCGGACGCCACGCGGTAGGCGCCCCACAGCACCATCGCGGCGACCGCCGTGTTGGCGACCAGCCGGGAGCCGATGACATAGCGCGCCATCTCCAGTATCGCGTCGCCGTTCGACCGCTCGTGACGGTGGTTCAGCGCCCCGAAGTCCGCGTCGTTGCCCCGCTCCCGGCGGAACGCCTTGACCGGCCGGATGCCGTTCATCGTCTCCGCGAACTTCACGATGACCGAGGCGATCGCCGTGGACCGGGCGGCGAACGCCTTCGCGGCCCGCCGCTGGTACAGGCGCACCAGCAGATACAGCGGTACGAAGGAGAGCACCGCGATCGAGCCCATGGCGGGGTCCAGCCAGAGCAGCAGCACGGAGATCGACAGGAACGACAGGATCACGCCGATCAGTTCCTGGAGCCCCTCGCTCAGCAGCTCCCGCAGCGACTCCACATCCGTGGTGGAGCGCGAGATCAGCCGGCCCGAGGTGTAGCGCTCGTGGAAGTCCACGCTCAGCGCCTGCGCGTGACGGAAGATCCGGCCGCGCAGATCGAGCAGCACGTCCTGGTTGATCCGCGCAGAGGCCCTGATGAACGCGTACTGGAGGATGCCCGCCCCGAGCGAACAGAGCGCGTATCCGACGGCCACGGCGATCAGCGGCCCGTAGTCGTTGTCCCGGAACGCGGGTACGCCGCTGTCGATGGCGTACGCCACCAGGAGCGGCCCCGCCTGGACGGCGGCCTGCTGGAGCACCAGGAGCAGGGCGGACACCCCGACCCGGCCGCGCATGGGCCGCAGCAGCGAGGCCAGCAGCGCCCGCGTCGCGCCACGCGGCGCGGGCAGGGCGTCCCGGTCGAACGGGTCACCGGCCGGAGCGGCGGCCTTGCCCCCGGCAGGCTCCTCGGGGGGCAGGCCGTCGTCGGCCAGAGCGGGTCCGTCGGTGGTCGTACTGGTCATCGGTTGCTGCCCTCCTCGGCAGTGGCGTCCTCAAGCGCGGCGGCGTCTTCAAGAGCCGAGGCGTCCTGCGCGCCCGACATCAGCCAGGCGTATTCGGCGTTGGTACGCAGCAGTTCCTGATGCGTGCCGACAGCGCTGATCCGCCCCTCGGAGAGCAGCGCCACCCGGTCCGCGAGCATCACGGTGGACGGCCGGTGCGCCACGACCACTGCCGTCGTCCGCTCCAGCACCCGCCGCAGCGCCGCCTCCACCAGCGTCTCCGTGTGCACGTCCAGGGCGGAGAGCGGATCGTCCAGCACCAGGAAGCGGGGACGGCCGACGACGGCGCGGGCCAGCGCGAGACGCTGCCGCTGACCACCGGAGAGGCTGAGCCCCTGCTCGCCGACCTGGGTGTCCAGACCGTGCGGGAGGCCGTACACGAAGTCCGCCTGTGCGACGGCGAGGGCCCGGCGCAGCTCCTCATCGCCCGCGCCTTCGGCGCCCATCAGCACGTTCTCGCCGACGGTCGCGGAGAAGAGGGTCGGCTCCTCGAACGCCACCGACACGAGCTCCCGCAGCCGCGGCCGTGCCATGGTGGCGATGTCCTCACCGTCCAGCGTGATCCGGCCCGCCGTGATCTCGTGCAGCCGGGGCACGAGCGCCGTGAGCGTCGTCTTCCCCGAGCCGGTCGCGCCCACCAGGGCCATCGTCTCGCCGGGGCGGATCCGCAGATCGATGCGCGCCAGTACGGGCGCGGAGTCCGGATCTGCGTCGGGATACCGGAACTCGACGCCTTCGAAGACCATGCCCGGCTCATCGGTCCCGCGGTCGTCCACGGCCCCGTCGGCGCCGCTCTCCTCCGCCACGTCCATGACCTCGAAGTACCGCTCCGTCGCCGTCGCCGACTCCTGGCTCATCGCCAGCAGGAACCCGATCGACTCCACCGGCCAGCGCAGTGCCAGCGCCGTCGAGAGGAAGGCGACGAGTGTGCCCGCCGACAGCGCGCCGTCGGCGACCTGGACCGTGCCGAGCACCAGCGCCGCACCGATCGCCAGCTCCGGGATGGTGGTGATGAGGGCCCAGATCCCGGCGAGCAGCCTGGCCTTGCCCAGCTCCGTACCCCGCAGCTTCTGCGAGAGCTCGCGGAAGGCCAGGGCCTGGCTGCGGTGGCGCCCGAAGCCCTTGACGATCCGGATGCCGAGCACGCTCTCCTCGACGACCGTCGTCAGATCGCCCACCTGGTCCTGTGCCTTGCGCGCCACCACGGAGTACTTCGTCTCGAACAGCGAGCAGAGGATCACCAGTGGGACGGCGGGCGCGAGCAGCACCAGACCGAGCGTCCATTCCTGCGCGAACAGGATGACGAAACCGACCAGGATCGTGGTCGCGTTGACCAGCAGAAAGACCAGCGGGAAGGCGAGGAACATCCGCAGCAGCATCAGATCCGTGGTCCCGCGCGAGAGCAGTTGCCCCGAGGGCCAGCGGTCGTGGAAGGCCACGGGCAGCCGTTGCAGATGGCGGTAGAGGTCGGCGCGCATCGATGCCTCGACACTCGCGAGGGGCCGTGCCACGAGCCACCGCCGCAGCCCGAAGAGCCCCGCCTCCGCTATCCCCAGAAGCAGCAGGTACAGCGCGCCGAGCCAGACGCCGCCGGGATCGCGGTCAGCGACCGGACCGTCCACCATCCACTTCAGTACGAGCGGGATCACGAGCCCGAGGCACGAGGCCAGGACCGCGACGAACGCCGCGCTGAACAGCCGGACGCGGATGGGACGGACATAGGGCCACAGGCGCAGCAGCGAGCGCACGGCGGACCGGTCCGTGTGCTCTGCAGGTGTTTCGGGCATCAGGAGCGAGCCTACGGTTCACCACTGACATCCCTCATGTCCTTTTCTGGCCGCGTCCGCCCGTCACATGTCACGCCCCACCCGCAGCAGCAGCACCGCCCGTGCCGGAACAGTGAGGGTCGCGCCGCCCCGGTGCAGCGTCCCGGGGGCGGCCGACTGGTCCTCCAGCGAGGTGTCCAGGACCAGTTCGTACGTCGTCGCCCAGGGCGGCCCGGGGAGGGTGAAACCGGTCGGCCGGTCCCCCGCGTGGAGGAGCGTCAGGAAGCTGTCGTCGGTCACCTGCTCACCCCGGGCGTCCCGGCCCGGGATGTCCCGCCCCGACAGATAGAGCCCGAGTGTCGCCGCAGGCGCGTACCAGTCCTGCTCCGTCATCTCCTTGCCCTCGCGGGTGAACCACGCCAGGTCGCGCAGCCCGTCCGGGGCCTGGGCGCGGCCCGAGAAGAACGCCCGGCGCCGCAGCACCGGGTGGGTGTGGCGCAGGGCCAGCACCCGGGCGGTCAGCTCGGTGAGACCGCGCCAGTGGGGGTCGTCGAGCAGCGACCAGTCCAGCCAGCTGACCTCGTTGTCCTGGCAGTACGCGTTGTTGTTGCCCCCTTGCGTACGTCCCATCTCGTCGCCCGCCACCAGCATCGGCACACCCGTCGACAGGAGCAGCGTGGTCAGGAGGTTGCGCAGCTGGCGGCGGCGCAGCGCGTTGATGGCGGCGTCGTCCGTCTCGCCCTCGGCGCCGCCGTTCCAGGCGCGGTTGTCGTGCGTACCGTCGCGGTTGCCCTCGCCGTTGGCCTCGTTGTGCTTCTGCTCGTAACTGACCAGGTCGCGCAGGGTGAAGCCGTCGTGCGCCGTGACGAAGTTGACCGAGGCGTACGGCCGCCGGCCACCCCAGGCGTACAGGTCGCTGGAGCCGGTGAGCCGGTAGCCGAGATCCCTCACATCGGGCAGGGCGCCGCGCCAGAAATCGCGTACGGCATCGCGGTAGCGGTCGTTCCACTCCGTCCACAGCGGGGGGAACGCGCCCACCTGGTAGCCGCCGTTGCCGACGTCCCACGGCTCCGCGATCAGTTTGACGCGGCGCAGCACCGGGTCCTGGGCGATCACCGCGAGGAACGGGGACAGCATGTCGACGTCGTGCATCGAGCGGGCGAGCGCCGCCGCCAGGTCGAAGCGGAAGCCGTCGACGCCCATCTCCGTCACCCAGTAGCGCAGCGAGTCGGTGATCAGCCGCAGGACCTGCGGCTGCACCACGTGCAGGGTGTTGCCGCAGCCGGTGTAGTCCGCGTACCTGCGGGCGTCGGCCTGGAGCCGGTAGTAGCCGCGGTTGTCGATGCCGCGCAGCGACAGCATCGGGCCCAGCTCGCCCGCCTCCGCCGTGTGGTTGTAGACCACGTCGAGGATCACCTCGATCCCGGCGTCGTGCAGGGCGTGCACCATCCGTTTGAACTCGCCGACCTGCTGGCCCGCGGTGCCGCTCGCCGAGTAGCCGGCGTGCGGGGCGAAGTAGCCGATGGAGTTGTAGCCCCAGTAGTTGTGCAGCCCGCGCCGCAGCAGATGGTCCTCGTGCGCGAACTGGTGCACCGGCAGCAGCTCGACCGCCGTGACCCCGAGCCGTTTCAGATGGCTGATCGCCGCCGGGTGCGCGAGACCGGCGTACGTGCCCCGCAGCTCCTCCGGGATGTCCGGGTGGAGCTTGGTGAAGCCGCGTACGTGGAGTTCGTAGATGACGGAGTCCGCCCAGGGCGTCTTGGGGCGCCGGTCCTCCACCCAGTCGTCGTCGTCATGGACCACGACGCCCTTGGGGACGAAGGGGGCCGAGTCCCGGTCGTCGCGCACGGTGTCCGCGACATGCTGCTGCGGCCAGTCCCGGACGTGGCCGTACACCTCGGACGGCAGGGTGAAGGTGCCGTCCACCGCACGGGCGTACGGGTCAAGGAGCAGTTTCGCCGCGTTCCAGCGGGCGCCGGTCCACGGGTCCCAGCGGCCGTGCACCCGGTAGCCGTAGCGTGTTCCGGGGCGGACACCCGGCACGAAGCCGTGCCAGATCTCGTGGGTCAGCTCGGTCAGCGGGCAGCGCGTCTCGTTGCCCCGCTCGTCGAAGAGGCAGAGGTCGACGGACTCCGCCCCGCCCGCCCAGAGCGCGAAGTTGGTCCCCGCCACTCCGTCGGGTCCCACCCGGAACCGGGCCCCGAGCGGCATGGGCGCCCCCGGCCAGACGGGTGGTGCGGGCGGCGCCCCGCGAGCGGCGGCGGCCCCGTTGCGGTGCCCGTTCACCTGGGCGGCGAGGGGCGTCTCCCCGGCGCCCGGGACCTGCGGGATCCCGTCGGACCCCGGGCCCCCGGGTTCCGCCTCCACCGCCTTCCCGATCGACTCCTGCACTGCCTCCTGCTCGGCTGCGCTCGACACCTCTCAGCCTCCCGCGGCTCGTTCGGACCGGCACCGGCGAGGGAGCCCACGGCGTCCCGGCCGCGACCCTCCCGATGTGGTCCTTCCCTCTGTTCTGCCCAGGGCGGGGCCCGCACTCACGTTTCCCCCGAGCGGCCCTGGTCGTTGGGGGTGCGTGAACCACGTAGCGAAAAGGACACGGGCGGGTTCGGCCGCCGTGCCGGCATGGGCGGGGCTGCTCACCGCGCTGGCCGTACTGACCGGCTGCACCGACGGAAAGCCACTGCTCGGGGAGGGCAAGCCGCGCTCTCCGCGCGATGCGATCCGCATCCTCCCCGAGGACGGTGCCAAGGACGTCGGCTCGGAGAGCCGCATCGAGGTGAAGGTCCCCGACGGGCGGCTGGAGCGCGTGCGGGTGACCCGGATCGAGGACGCACAGCGCGAGGAGGTGTCCGGCCGGGTCTCGCAGGACGGGCGCTCCTGGGCGCCGACGGGCGGTACGGGCCTGCTCGGCCTCGCCTCGAAGTACAGCGTCGAGGCGGTGGCCGTGGACGCGGCGGGCCGCCGCTCGGCGCGCAACACCACCTTCACCACGGTGGTCCCCGAGCACCGCTTCATCGGCTACTTCAAGCCGGAGAACCGGTCCACGGTGGGCACCGGCATGATCGTTTCCTTCGACTTCAACCGCCCCATCCGCGACCGCGCGGCCGTGGAGAGGGCCATCAGGGTCACCGCGGAACCGGCGGTGGAGGTGGTGGGCCACTGGTTCGGCAAGGACCGCCTCGACTTCCGCCCCGCGGCGTACTGGAAGCCCGGCACCGAGGTCACCGTCGACGTGGGGCTGCGCGATGTGCAGGGTGCGCCCGGGGTGTACGGGAGCCAGCGGAAGAAGGTCGGCTTCACGGTGGGCCGCTCCCAGGTGTCCCTGGTGGACGCGGCCGAGCACACCATGGAGGTACGCCGCGACGGCGAGCTGGTCAGCACGGTGCCGATCACGGCGGGCGCCCCGAAGACGACCACGTACAACGGGAAGATGGTGGTCACCGAGCTGCACGAGGTGACCCGGATGGACGGGGCCACGGTCGGGTTCGGCGGCGAGTACGACATCAAGGACGTCCCGCACGCCATCCGGCTCACCGAGTCCGGCACCTTCCTGCACGGCAACTACTGGGCCTCGTACGACACGTTCGGCTCACTCAACACCAGCCACGGCTGCATCGGGCTGCGCGATGTGAAGGGCGGCAGCGGGAAGACCCCGGGCGGCTGGTTCTTCGACCGGACCCTCATCGGGGACGTCGTCGAGGTGGTCAACTCCCGCGATACGAAGGTCGCTCCCGACAACGGTCTCGGCGGCTGGAACCTCGACTGGAAGCAGTGGAAGGCGGGCTCCGCACTGCGCTGACGCCCGCTCCGCCCCCTGCTCCTCCGCACCCCGCGCCACCTGCGCATGTCCCCGGACAAGTTGGGACTGAACGGTGACATTCGGAGGGGAGTCCTCCCGCCGTCCGGTGTGATTATCTAGCGCCGGGCGCGCATGTTCAGCGCGCGGGGGTGCGGGCACCGGCGGGTCGCCGGGCCGTGCGAGGGGAGACAACCACATTGAACGGGCAGCCCATATGGGGGGCATCGGCCGGAGCGGGTGGCGGACGGCGCGGGCGCGGGGCGTCGGGGGCCCTGGCTCTGGTACTGGGCGCGCTGCTGTTGCTGGTGACAGCCTGCGGCGGGGGAACGGCCGACGCCGGGAGCAAGCCGAAGAAGGACGACGGGCCGAAGGCCGCGGACACCAGTGCCTCGCAGGCGGTGGTGACCATCGCCCCTGACGACGGCGCGGACGACGTGGCGACGAGCGGGGCGCTGAAGGTCTCGGCGGCCAAGGGCAAGCTGAGCACGGTGAAGGTGGCCGACCCCAAGGGCAACGAGGTCGAGGGGAAGATCGCGGCCGACGGGGCGAGCTGGATCCCCGTCCGGCATCTGGCCGCGGCGACGAAGTACGCGGTGCACGCAGTCGCCAAGGACACCGAGGGGCGTGAGTCCGCGAAGGACACCACGTTCACCACGCTGGTCCCGCAGAACACCTTCATCGGGCAGTACACGCCCGAGGACGGTTCGACCGTCGGCGTCGGCATGCCGGTGTCGATCCACTTCACCCGGGGGATCACCGACCCGGACGCCGTGGAGAACGCGATCCGGGTGACGGCCGATCCGGCCGTCGAGATCGAGGGCCACTGGTTCGGCAACGACCGGCTCGACTTCCGCCCGGAGAAGTACTGGGCCGCGGGCACCAAGGTGACCGTGGAGCTCGGCCTCGACGGCGTCGAGGGGCGGCCGGGGGTCTACGGCAAGCAGGCCAAGACGGTGAAGTTCACCATCGGCCGCAGCCAGGTCTCCACGGTCGACGCGACGTCCAAGCGGATGAAGGTGGTCAGGGACGGCAAGGAGATCAAGGACATCCCGATCTCCGCGGGCGCCCCGGCGACGACCACGTACAACGGTCAGATGGTCATCAGCGAGAAGCTCAAGGTGACCCGGATGAACGGTGACACCGTCGGCTTCGGCGGCGAGTACGACATCAAGGACGTGCCGCACGCGATGCGTCTGTCCACCTCGGGCACCTTCATCCACGGCAACTACTGGGGTGCCTCGAGCATCTTCGGCACGACCAACACCAGCCACGGCTGTGTCGGTCTGCGCGATGTGCGCGGCGGGTACGACGGCCAGACCCCGGCGGCCTGGTTCTTCAACAAGTCCCTCATCGGCGACGTCGTCGTCGTGAAGAACTCCAAGGACAAGACGATCCAGCCGGACAACGGCCTCAACGGCTGGAACATGCCCTGGTCGGAGTGGACCGCGTAACTCGGGCGGTCGACGGAGCGGGCCCGGTGCTGTGACCAACAGCACCGGGCCCGCTGTCGTTAGCCCCCGTTAACCTGCCTCACATGACCGTAACTCTCGAAGTAAGCGACAACGTCGGCACGATCCGGCTGGACCGCCCGCCGATGAACGCCCTGGACGTCGCCACCCAGGACCGCCTGCGCGAGCTGGCCGAGGAGGCCACCCGCCGCGACGACGTGCGCGCCGTGATCCTCTACGGCGGCGAGAAGGTGTTCGCCGCCGGTGCGGACATCAAGGAGATGCAGGCGATGGACCACACGGCCATGATCGTGCGGTCCAAGGCGCTCCAGGACTCCTTCACCGCCGTCGCGCGCATCCCCAAGCCCGTCGTCGCCGCCATCACCGGTTACGCGCTCGGCGGCGGCTGCGAGCTGGCCCTCTGCGCCGACTTCCGGATCGCCGCGGACAACGCGAAGCTGGGCCAGCCGGAGATCCTGCTCGGCCTGATCCCGGGTGCGGGCGGCACCCAGCGCCTCTCCCGTCTTGTCGGCCCCTCGCGGGCCAAGGACCTCATCTTCACGGGCCGTCATGTGAAGGCGGCGGAGGCCCTGACGATCGGTCTGGTGGACCGCGTGGTGCCGGCCGCCGAGGTGTACGAGCAGGCGCACGCGTGGGCCGCCCGGCTGGCCCAGGGGCCCGCGCTGGCGCTGCGCGCCGCCAAGGAGTCCGTGGACGCGGGCCTGGAGACGGACATCGACACCGGGCTCACGATCGAGCGCAACTGGTTCGCCGGACTGTTCGCCACCGAGGACCGCGAGCGCGGAATGCGCAGTTTTGTGGAGGAGGGTCCGGGCAAGGCCAAGTTCCTCTGACCGAACGCCAGTTGGGCACAGAGTGACGCGCGTTCATCCGTGCGGGCGGATTAGCTGGGCCTTAAGAGAACCTTAAGGCCCAGCGGGCCGATGGTCGCGGCACATCCCGTTCCGGAGGCTGTTCTCGCAGCTCAGGACGGCTGTACGAGGGTGCGTTCTGCCAGTGGCATATGCCTACCCGCAACTACGGAATGGTCGATTCCGGGGTAGGGATTCCCCTGGAACGGCCCCGGAACCCGCTTCCTGCGGCCATGATGGTGGGCATGGCGGGCCTGGAGGGTGTGGAACAGCCGCGACCGCGCACTGGCGCAACCGCGGCGCGCTGGACATCAACTGTGGAGGACGAACAGGCGTTCAAGGCGCTGGAGTTGTTCGGGAATCCCACGGAGGACGAGGTCCGGCTGCCCTCGCGTCCGGAGTCCGCTGCGACCGCCCGCCGGCTCACCTCGGGTGTGGTGCTGCGACAGTGGGCGCTCTCCCCGCTGATCGCCGAGCACGCGGTCCTGCTCGTCTCGGAACTCGTCGGCAACGCGGTGCGCCACACCGGTGCCCGGGTCTTCGGTCTGCGGATGCTGCGCCGCCGGGGCTGGATCAGGATCGAGGTGCGCGACCCCTCGCGCGGGCTGCCCTGCCTGATGCCCGTACGCGAGATGGACATCAGCGGGCGAGGGCTCTTCCTCGTCGACAAGCTCTCCGACCGGTGGGGCGTGGATCTCTTACCGCGCGGCAAGACCACCTGGTTCGAGATGCGGATCTCCGACCGCTGAGCCCGCCCGCCCTTGCCCGTCACCGCGTCCGGACGCACAGAAGCCCCCGGTCAGCCGTTGTGCGGCGCGTCGGGGGCTTCTATGGGGGGGCCGTGAAATGGGGGGTGTGTTCACGGCCGCTCTGGACGACCTGGCCCGGGTCAATGGGGGTCGTGTCACCGACTATGGCAGACGGGCGACCCCGGTGCCAAAGTCGCAAGCCGGGCAATACTCCCGTAAGCGCACATTGTGCAGGTAAATCGTAGGTGTGATGAGTCACCCGCCTGGCTTTCCGTGCATAACCATGGAAGTGGTCGGGTAATTCATTGATCATCGGCTCAGCGGCGCCTCGGTGCCCACACCACCGCGTCCGGCACCAGATGCCGGGCGGCCAGGGCCGGCCGCTCACCGAGACGCCGGCCACGGGCCGCCTCGTCCACCTCGATCCCGGCCTCCCAGCGCCCCGCGACCCCGCGGCCCAGGATCACGACCCCGCCGTCCGTCGCCCAGACGCGCACGTCGTCGCGGCCAGCGGGTCACCGGGTGTGGCGGCCAGTGTGGACCGTACCCACTCCGGGTCCTCGTCGGTGAACACCACCGAGTGCGCGGTGAGCGCCAGCACTCCGGCATCCCGGCCGACCCCTCGGTTCGCGTTCCGCCCGTCCCGCGGAAGGGCGCACCGCCATGATCGTTTACCGGCCGCCGGTTCTGCCACCGAATACGCCCGATAATCTGACTCCCGTCAGTGACGCATTACGAAGGGGCGGAACAGTGGCGGACATCGAGTCGGCACGCAAGGCATTCGACCGGTTCGACCAGAACAAGGACGGCCTGATCACGGCGAGCGAGTACAAGAGCGCGATGGCGCAGCTCGGCGACCCGTTCGTCACCGAGACGGTGGCGCAGGCGATCATCAACTCGAACGACGCGAACGGTGACGGCCTGCTCACCTTCGACGAGTTCTGGGCCGCGCAGAACAAGGCCTGACCGACTGGAGGACCCCCGGCCACGGCGGCCGGGGGGCCGCCGGACGCGACGTCAGGACGTCGCGGTCAGCGCACGCTTGAGGACCTTGCCGGTCGGGCCGAGCGGCAGCTGCTCGGTGAACCGGACGATCCGCGGGTACTTGTGGCGGCCGAGCCGCTCGCGCGACCAGGCGATCAGTTCGTCCGCCGTGACCGGCTCCGCGTCCGGGCGCACCACCACGACCGCGCAGATCTCCTCGCCCCGGGCCTCGTCCGGCACCCCGATCACCGCGACCTCGGAGACCGCCGGATGCCGGACCAGGACCTCTTCGACCTCGCGCGGATAGATGTTGAAGCCGCCCCGGATCACCAGGTCCTTCTTCCGGTCGACGATGCTCAGGAAGCCCTCCGTGTCCCGTACCCCGAGATCCCCGGTGCGGAACCAGCCGTCCACGACCGCCGCCGCCGTCGCCTCCGGGTCGTCCAGATAGCCGGCGAAGACGTTGTGCCCGCGTACCACGACCTCACCGATCTCCCCGTCGGCCAGGAGCCGCACCGCATCGTCCACCGCCGGGTCGGCGAGGCCGATCTCCACACCCCACACCGGATGCCCCACCGTGCCGGGGCGCCGGCCCAGATGCGGCTGGTTGAACGTGGCGACGGGGGACGTCTCGGTGAGGCCGTAGCCCTCCAGGACCTGCGTCGAGAACGCGGCCTCGAACCGCTCCAGGACAGCCACCGGCAGCGCCGCACCGCCGGACACCGCGGCCCGCAGCGTCAGTCCGGCCGCCGCGGCGCGGTCCTGCGCCGCGGCCTCGACCAGTGCGTGATACATCGTCGGTACGCCCATGAAGATGCTCACGGCGTCCTGCGCCATGGCCCGCAGCGCCGCCGGTCCCGTGAAGCGCCCCATCAGGACGAGCGTCGCCCCGGCCCGCAGTGTCGCGTTCATCGCGCAGGTCTGGCCGTAGCTGTGGAAGAGCGGCAGACAGCCCAGCACCACGTCATCGGGACGCACGTCCAGCAGGTCCTGGGTGATGACGGACGCGTTGAGCACGATGTTGAGATGGGTCAGCAGCGCCCCCTTGGGGCGGCCGGTGGTCCCGCTCGTATAGAGGATCACCGCCGTGTCCGCCGGCTCGGCGGGGTCCGGCGCGAGCAGCGGCTCACCGTCCGGCGCACCGCGCACCGCCCGTACCCCCGCCGCCCGCGCCGCTTCCTCGGCCACCGGCCACAGCGGCCCCGAAGCGATCAGCGCCACCGAGCCGCTGTGCCGCAGGACGTACGCCACCTCTTCCGCGACGAGCAGCGCGTGCACCGGCACCACCGTCGCCCCGGCGGCCAGAGCCCCGTAGTAGGCGAGCAGGAACTCCGACGAGTTGGGCAGCAGCAGCGCCACCCGGTCGCCGGGCTTCACCCCGGAGGCCCGCAGGGCCCCGGCACACCGCAGCGACCGCGCCCACAGCTCGCCGTAGGTCAGGCGTACGTCACCGTCGACCACGGCGATGCGGCCGGGGTACCGGCGGGCGGACTCACCGAGGACGGTGGCGACGCTGAGAGACATGACACGCTCCGGAAAACTGTGCGGCAACACGGCTGTGGACCCTCAGAATCAGCCGCGAACACACCCGCCGGCCATGTGCAGATGCTCACCATCCGACCCGTCCACCTGGGCAGCAGCCTCACGCCCGTGCTTCTCGTGCGGCATTCGCCTAATCTCCCTCCATGGCGGAGAACCCTGCAACGGCCTCCCGGGCCGGCGACGACACCGAGCTGCGCCGCGCGCTGGCCGCGGCTCTCGTACCGGAGATCGACGAAGTGACCCGCAGGGTCGTCGACGACATCCACGCGCACAGCGCCACCTATGCCTCGGGCGCCCCCGTCAGCAGGAGCGACCTGTGGGAGATCTGCCGCGACAATCTGCTGCGCGCACTGGAGGACTTCGGCGGACTGCCGCCCACCGGGGGCGACTTCGAGCACGCGGCGCGTGAGACGGGGCGGCGCCGCGCGGAACAGAACGTCCCGCTGGACACGGTGCTCCAGGCCTACCGCCGTGGCGGCCGGGTGATGTGGCAGGTCATGGCCGAGCATCTGAGGGCGCGTGCCGGACGCGAGGCGGACGCCCGGCGGAGCCGGCCCGCTCTCCCCGACCGCCGGGACGTCGAGCTCGATGTCGCGGGCGCCGTGTGGGAGACCATCGACCGCTACTCCCTGGTCATGGCCGAGTCGTACCGGCTGACCCAGCTGGAGATGCAGGGCCGCCAGGACACCCGCCGCGGCGCCCTCTTCGAGGCACTGCTCGACGGGCGCGGGGCCGACCCGGCCGTCGAGGCGGCGGCGGCCACCGCCCTCGGCGTACCGCTCGCCGACCGGTACGTGATCGTGGTCGCAGCCCAGGACCCGGCCGCGCCGCCCAACCCGGCGCCCGTCCTGGAGGAGTGCGGGCTCTGGTCGTTCTGGCGGCCGAGGTCGGGGCGGTACGCCGGGATCGTCAGACTGGCGACGGACGAGTCCGGCCTGCTACTCCGGCTCCTCCGCGAACGCACCGGCGCGACCGCCGGGGTCTCACCGGAGTTCGACCGGCTTGCACAGGCGGGGCACGCGCTGCGGCTGGCGGAACAGACCCTGCGTACGCTGCCCGCCGGCAGCGGCGAGGCCGCCGCCTTCGACGACCGGCTGCCCGAGGTCCTGCTCACCGGACGGCACGAGATCGCCGACCGCATCGTCACCACGTACCTCGGCGCGGTGCTGGACACGGCGGCCGAACGCGACGCACTGCTCAGCACCCTGCGCGTCTGGCTCGACCACGGCTGCTCGGCGGCGCGCGCCGCCGAGCTCCTCTACTGCCACCGCAACACGGTCCTCAACCGGATCGGCCGGATCGCCGAACTCACCGGCAGATCCGCCGAGTCGGGTGAGGACCGGCTCGGCTGGGCACTTGCGCTGCGCGCCCTGCCCCTGTCGGGCACAGGTGACGAACGGCCGCCCGACAGCGACTACTTCGGCTGATACCGCTCCGCCCACGTGGCCGTCAGGCCGCGAAGTACCCGGACATCACGTCCCGTTCGTCGAGCTCCAGGAGATCGGGACGCGTGTACCGCTCGGCGCGCGCGTGGTAGTCGAAGTCGCCCCGGACGAGCCCGCGGTAATCCTGTACGCAGCGCTCCAGGGCGGCCCTGGTCCGGCCGTCTATACCCGCCGCGTATATTTCCTCGGCAAGTTCCTTTTCGGCCCGCTGTACGCGCTCGGCGATACGCGCCAGCTGAATTCCCGCCTCGTCGACCGCCTCCTGGAGCGTGCACCTGCGGTCCCGCTGAATGAGCCGGACGGCGTTGTGCTCGTAACCGAGCAGAGCCTCCTTCTCGAAGGAGCAGATGTCGTTGCAGAGGCCCGAATGATCGGTCACCGCGTTGCGCAGGGCGATATACGCAGGAAGGCTGCGTGCGGAATCCGGGAGATCGATTCCCGCGGTGATCTCGTGGAGATCCAGGAACGGCTGCATCGCCACCGAGTCCCGGCGGTGCTTCACGAAGTCGGCGCGGCTCGGCACCTGACCCGCGGCCCGCTCGACGGCCTCCGCGTAGTAGGTCCACAGCCAGGCGACGGTGTCCCTGCGGAACTGCCGGATCCAGCGCTGGGACCGGTTCCGGCAGGTCCGCCACCGCAGTCCGTCGAGCGCGCGCTCCATGGGGCCGTGCGGCACGGCTCCGTCCAGCACGTCCACCAGCCGGGCGATCGCCTCCTCGCACATCTGCGGATCGCGGCCGGCCGGGCCGTCGTCGAACTCGTCGTCCACCAGGAAGGCCCAGAACAGCCATTGGCAGAAGAGATCGAGATGTTTCTGCGAGGCGGAAGGAAAGATGAGGGATATCCAGAGTTCCGGCCGTGTCCGCAGCATCTTCTTCCTGGCCACCGGAGACAGCAGGAGATCATTGGATTCCGCCCACTCCCAGGCGGCCTTCCTCGTTTCCTCCATGCCTGGATTGCACCCTGTGCTCTGGAACGGCATATGAAACGCCGGCAACACAATCTGGCTCATTGGTGCCCCTCGTCGAGACGATGCGGATGAACGATACGAACGGGGAATTGATCGAATTCACGCATCGGTGCCGGCTTGTCGGCACGAGGGTGCTCCAGGTCCATCAGTCCTGGCCAGAGGGTCACCGTACGAGGTGAGACGGTCATGCGGTCCACTTCCCTCCGCCGGGTGCCCGGGGCATCGGATCCGTGTGCGCGGGCCGTCGGGACCGCGCGCGTCACCATGCGTGACACCTAGTGAACCCTTTGTCGGCGGTTGGCGGAAGCGGTTTGTGACCGAAATTGCGTGATCGCCAGGAACACCTGAACGTTTCTGAGCATTCGGTGAACCCCTGGGACCACACGCCGAGTTGGGACGAAAGCCCGGTCGAACGACATGCCGAACGGTGTGCCGAGCGACGTGCGAACGACGTGCCGAGCGGGGCGCCGCACAGGGCGGCGGCCCGGCCCGATGGGCGGCCCGGTCAGCGGCCGGGACGGTCCGTCAACACCCGATGATGTTCACCGCGAGACCGCCGCGCGCGGTCTCCTTGTACTTGACGCTCATGTGGGCTGCTTTTGATTAAGGGTGTGACCTGCGGGTTTGGCATAGCCAGGTCCGACTGGCGTCACGTCAGGGACCTTTCAGGGACTTTCATGCCCCAGTTGCCTTCAAAGATCTCCGGAGTACGTGCCGGTGAGCGGGTTGGTGGGGCGCCGGTGCCTCTCCCCCTACTGGTACGAATCGGTGTTGGGAGTACGTACTGCTACTTCCGGGATCCGAGGACCAACGAGAACGGTGGTGCACTAGCAGGTGTACACGTCGGCCCCTTCCTGCTCGATCGGCGAGAGCCTGTAGCCGGCATTGCCCATGCACCATGTTTCACGGGCATTCGGCCCACAGCGCATGCCCCGTCCGCGCTAGTGTTGCGTGAGATTGTCGGCTGAGGCCAAGGGCAGGGTACGTGGAGCCGAGTGCAGACGTAGTAGTTCTCACCGCACTACCAGTTGAGTTCCGGGCCGTGTTGCACTTGTTGCGCGACCAGTCGACGCTCGTTCATCCGCAAGGCACGAGCCTCGTGAAGGGGACGCTTCCTGGACTTGGGGGGACCGTTGCCGTCGCACGAATCGGAGCCGGCAATCTGACGTCGGCCGCCATTGCTGAGCGTGTCCGCCAGTGGCTGCGCCCACAGGCGTTGCTGTTCGTCGGCGTTGCGGGTGGACTGAAGCCAGAGGCCCGACTCGGTGACGTCGTGGTGTCGACGAAGGTTTACCACCTGCATCCGGGCAAGGAGACACCCGAAGGCTTCCACGCCCGACCGGTGCCAGGCGCTGTGTCGCACAGGTTGGAGCAGGCGGCAGGAGTCGCCTTGTGCTCGGAAAGCTGGCGCAAGTCGGTTCCTGATGAGGTGCGAGCGACCTGGCAGGAAGACGGTCCGCACGTTCACTTCCAGCCCGTCGTCGCTGGTGAGGTCGTCCTGAATTCCCCGGTCACTCCTCTGCGTGACCAGATCACGTTCCACTGCGGTGACGCCCTGGCCATCGAGATGGAGTCCGCCGGCGTTGCCCGCGTCGCTGACCTGTCGGAGGGCCTTCGGATCCTCACTCTTCGAGGCGTCAGCGACCACGCCGATGCCAGCAAAGGCGAAGCCGATGCGTCGGGTTCGCAGTATCGGGCGTCCGCACACGCCGCCGCCGCGGCGGCCGCCCTCGCGTGTGAGCTGCTGCCGGAGATGGCTGGACCTGGCGGAACGAGCCGCGCCGTACGCTCCGCGGGAGCCATTGGCGAAGCGTCAGCCCCGGAGGCCGAGTGGGTGAGGGCCCTGATGGCCTTTGCCGACATGGGCAGGGGGGATTTCCGGCACAGTGTCCTCACCGACATGGGGCGCATACTCGGCCTGCCTCATGCCTTCATGGCGGCGGAATCAACGGTGGCCCGTGATCACGTGCGGGAGATCGTCCGTCGGATGAACACCTACCGGGATGCCCCTGCTGCACGCACGGCCCTCTACGCCGCTCTTGAGGATGCTCGTCCTGACGAAGGGGCCCTCGAAGGGCTGAGCCGGTTGTTGCCATGACGAATGAGGTTTTCACCGTACAGGCCCCGCGTTGGTGCCGCGTACGTGCCGACAGCTCTCCCGACGGGGACTTCTTCCCGCTGGACGACGACGGATTCCTGGGCAGCGAGCACATTGTGGCGCCGCCTGGGTCCGAGGCCACCGCGGGTCTGCTCGTTGCCCCGGGTGATGTCGCCCGTGATGGGGCAACCGTGTTGCTGGGTGAACCGGGTGCCGGAAAGACCTCGGTGTTCAGGTTGCTGGTGCAGGAGCTACCGATGTGGGACGACCCCTTCGTCCCCGACGGGGCGGACCGATGCGTGTGGGTCGATGGCCCCGATCTGACAGCTGCCACCTGGGACGAGGTCTTGGGGAGTCACCTCAGGGGGCTGCCGAGCGTGGCATCGGGCCAGGGGCCGTCGCCGAGCGGGAACTTGACGATGGTGATCGACCAGGCCGACGAGAGCGAGATCTGTCGCCATTTTCCCTCCTACCTGAAGCGTTGCCTGAAGAACAGAGACGTGCGGGGGCTCAGGCTGCTGTTCGCCTGTCGGACGGGCGACTACCCGTCCGGTCTGACATCCGTTTTCCGTGAGGCCTTCGGTGGTTGTTCCCTGGTGGACCTCGCCCCGTTATCGCGGTCCGATGCCGTGGCGCTCGTAGAAAGCGCTGGTGTATGCGGGGAGCAGCTGATCTCCGAGGTGGTCGCTCTCCGCGCGGGAGCTCTCGCCAGTGTGCCTCTCACCCTCGAACTCATCGTGCGTGAGTACCGGGCACACGGCTGCCTGAGGGGCGGCGCGAAGGAGCTGTTCGACGATAGTGTTCGACTGCTGTCGCAGGAGTACGACCCCGACCGTCTGACTGTGGCCGCACCGGCGACGACATGGCCGCAGCGGCTGGAAGTCGCGGGCCGTATCGCCGCACGACTGGTGCTTTCAGGTCGGCGCACCCTGTGGCGGGGGAGTCCACGCGAGGATAGGCCACGGACAACCGACCTGGATGTGTCCACCCTCTCCGGAGGCAGCGAACAGACGTCAGGCTGTCAGACCTTCGAGGTGACCCCGACCGTCGTCGATGAAGTGCTGTCCTCAGGCTTGTTCACCGCGAGCGGCAACCACAGGTTCGCATTTCGTCATTCGTCGCTTGCGGCCTTCCTCACCGCCAAGCACCTCATCTCCCGATCCGTCCCGGACGCAGTGCTCCGCCGCCTGTTCCTGGTCGAAGCGCCGGACCAGGAAGCGGCCGGCATCCCTGTGTCTCTGCGGGAATCCGCTGCCTGGCTGGTGGCTTTGGACCCCGACCGCACACCATGGCTCGCTTCGGCCGACCCGGAGAGCCTGACCATGCACAGCGGACTCGTCCGCTCCGACAACGTCAGGGCATTGATCGTCAGGCGCTTGCTGGAGCGCGCCGCTGATGTGGAACTCGGTGAAGCCAGATGGCTTCAGACTCGCTGGGCGCTCGGTCATCCCGGTCTGGCCGGCCAACTCGCCCCGGCTCTCGCCCTCGACCCCGCGGACTTCGGTGACTGGGAAACTCGGGCTCGGGCCCAAGTGGCCATTCAGTTGGCGAAGCAGTGCCCGTCGCCAGGTCTCGCACCGCTGCTTCTGAAGGTGGCGGCAGATCCTCGGTGGCCGGCCGACAACCGTGCGAACGCTGCCAGAGCCGCCTTCGCCTGCGACGGGGCCGTGGCCGCACCTGTCCTCAAGGAGGTGTTGGCCACGCTCGGGCCGGGAAGGGAGACAGATCCGGGCCTGAGACTCCGGGGCGCTCTGCTCGCCCTGCTCTGGCCCCGCTTCCTCGACACGAAGACGATGCTCGACGCGCTGAGCGAGGCACCGAGCGATGAGCGCTACGGGGCGTACGAGCACTTTCTCGCAGAGATGCCCGCCAAGTGCCCCGCGGAGGATGTGCACCGCATCGTGGCATGGCTGGCGCAGGACGTGGAGGACCGGACAGCGATACCTGACGGTCGCAGGAAGCCGTTCGCGGAAGACAGGCTTGTCTCCGGCACGGTCGACAGGGCGTTGAGTGTTGCGGGTGCGGAGTCACTGCTGCCCGACATCGCCCGGATCCTGACGGCACGCATATTGGGTCATGAGAAGGCGGAGTTCCCCCAGGTACTGAACCCGCTCACGCCCGATGGGCTCGAGCCGGTCCCGATACGCGATCTGCGGCGCAAGCTCGCAGCCGCCCTGCTCGCCCGGGGAATCGCGGCGGGACAGACCATGAGGTATTTCGGGTGGCTCGTCGTGCGCGAATGGCAGTCTCCCCGCACATGGTTTGGCGAGCCCGAAGGATCGCACGGCGACCGACACAACCTGCTCGACTCAGGTGACTTCGCCTGGGCGTTGCAAACGGCCGCCGATTGCGCCGAGCAGGCAGACGCGTATGCGCAGCTCGCGGAGATACTCTTCGATCAGGGGAGCCAAGAACACTTCGAACTGGCCTACGAGAGCCAGGACAATCCTGCCTGGCCGTATCTGCGATGGTTCTACGAACCGATCGAGATCCGTGGTGACCTCGCTGACAACTGGCGCAGGATCCACCGTGCCTCACGCCCGCCGACCTGGCCCGAGAGCGCGAAGTTCATCGCACGACAGCGAGAGCGCCTCCAGCGGGCACGTCAGCATGACACCGACAGCTTCTGGGCTCTGCTCTGGGACCTGCAGATCGATCCGAATACCGGAAAGGGACAGCACCGCTTCGACGACAAGATCAGCGATTGGCCGGGACGCTCCGTGTTCACCGTTGAGGAACTCGCCGATCTGCCCTGCTGCGCCCTGCAATTCCTGCGGCTCGAGAACGACCACGCCGATGAATGGCTCGGATTGGAGAAACGGGACAAGCGCGCCTGGGCCGGCGTCCTGTCGCTGTCGCTGCTCGACGACGCGGGTCGGCTGGACGACCTCGAACCAGACCGGTGGAGTGCCTGGGTGGGCGCAATCGCTGACCCGTGGTATGTCCTCTCGTCCACGACGTGGGCGCTGCTGCTCCAGAGGGCGGCCGTCAATGATCCCCAGGGTCTTGCTCGTGCGATCAGGACAGCTGCCAGGGCGCAACTGGCCCACGGAGTACAACCGTTGGTTCTGGAACGCGTCGAGGCGACCTGGTCCTCGGTCGTCACCGAGATATGGGAAGAGATCCTGGCGGCGCTGTCCGCTGCCCTCCTGCCCGACTTCCGCTCGGCTCGCCCGGCGGGTGCGTGGTCCGTGGCCGCAGAGGCATTCGAGAAGGGAGAGGAGGGTCGGGCAGCGCTGGTTCGTACGTGGTCCGGGCTCCTCGCCGGCCTTCTTACCGTGGAGAACACCCTCGCACGGTCTGTCGCCGAGTTCGCACTCATGGCAGTGGAGCGGGACGGCGAAGCCGGGGATCTCGAGCTCCCGGTGCTCGTCGCTTGCGTTCTGGTGGGGGTCGACGGCTTCGAGGCGTGGACCGGTCTCAGAGAACTCATTGACGCATCGGCCCGCTTCAGCCGGGATCTCGCTCTGAAATGCGCAGGGCGCTCCGAGCGTGGGCATGTCGAGGTACACGCCGATGAAGAGGGGCTGAGCGCGCTCTATCGGTGGCTGAATACGGTCTTCCCTCAGGACCGGAACAGCCGACCGCTCGGGGTGCATACCGTGACTCCCGAAATGGAGGCGCTGGACTGGCGTGAGGCGCTGCCCGGGACGCTGAGCCGCCGCGGCACTCCGGAGGCGGTCGACCAGCTGAAGGCGCTGGCAGCCGAGTTTCCCGCGCGCTTGAACCTGCGAGCCGCGCTGGTGTCGGCACGGGCCAACTGCCTTGCGGCGACGTGGACTCCAGTCGACCTCGATGAGGTCGTCGCCCTCCTGGCCGGGGTCGCATCTTCGTCTGAGTCCACGCTTGTCGAAGCCCGACTCGTCGACGTGTTGGAATCCTTCCAGGACATGGGAAGCCATGAATTCCGTGGGGGGATCGTGCGGGACATGCAGCGGCTCATGAATGCGGACCGGCTCCTGCCCATCGCGGACCACAACATGGCGCGTGATCATCTGCGAGAGATCGCCGGGTATGCCTACAGCGAGGGCGGCCCGGAGGCCCGGCTCGCCCTGCTCACGGCACTGGAACAAGCCCGTCCCGACGAGAAGTCCCTGGAACTGCTCAGGGGACTGCTCGCGGTGCGCGAGAGCTGGTCGGCTTGAAACGCCGACCGGGTGGAACGAGTGGTGGCAACGGGGATGAGGAATGGAATTTCTACGCGATATCGGCACGTCACTGCTTGCCAGCGCTCTCTTCTTGGCGCTGGTATGGGCATTCTCGAAGACTGCCCGTCGCCTTATGCGTGGCCTTGCTGCCCATCTACTGCACCTGGATGTGGAAGAGGTCTTCGCCAACAGTCGAGATGCGGCACACGACATCAAGCGGGAACTGGGTCGGGCGAGGGAGGTGTCCGTTCTGACAGGCCGCGGTTCTGAACTACAGCGCGACTTGTTCGAGGAGCTGTTCCTTCGCTGTCGGGCTCGCCGCTCCCGCTGTCGCATACTGCTGCCGAAACTTGATGTTCCCGCAGGAGAGCCGGACTGGATCACCGACCGGGAGGAGGAGATCCAGGTCTTCGACTCCGCTTTCGGCGCCGGTCTGCTGCGCCGCCAGATCGCGGCGACCTACGACTACCTTGCTCCGCTCACGGTGGAGGGACACCTCGAAGCACGTGGTTATGGCGTTCCACACATCGGCCGGATCATCGTAACCGAACGGGTTGTCTATCTGACTCCGTACTCGGCCGACCGGCATGGCAGGGAATCCCCCGTGATCAAATACCGTCGTGGAGAGACATATGACGTCCTGCTGCGTCTGATTGACAAGTTGTGGGTGGGCGGGCCGGCCTGACCGCCGGGCCGAATGGGTACTCCTTGCTTCCTGCTCGCACCCGCAGCCTCTTTGCCTTGGCCGCCGGGCTCCGGGCACATTGTTCCGAACCCACGTAGCCCCGGTTCGTGACGTGGGCCTACGGATGGGAAGTTCCTGCATTCCCTGGCGTCACGAACGACTGGGCATCCACCGTTCCGTGTGTCGGGCGCACCTCCGACAGTCAGTGACGGGATGTCATTGACGCTTCGGGGGGTGGGGCATCTCCTGCGGTTTGTGAGGGAGCCGGATCACGTCCACGTATTGGCTGAGCTGTTCCAACTACGTGTGGCGGCGGTGCCTGCGAGCAGTGGGTCTGCGAATGCGATGACCAGGCCGACCACGTCAGTGAAGAGATTCGGATAGCCGGCCGAGGAAGGTCCCTGTCGGCGGCGCCAGGCGGCGTAGGAGGATTGGCGGCGCACGGCGAGGTCGGTGATCGCGGCGCTGAGGGGCTTCAGCTCTATGCCACGGTGTGTGGCGGTGGCGGTCAGCGCTGCGGCCAGCTCTTCGCCGTTGAGATTGTTGAGTGTCAGCAGGCGGTAGAGGTCCGCGTAATCACGGTCGCGGGTGTTGAGATCGCCGAGCGAGATGGCGGTGGACAGTTTCTCGGCGATGACGGTGGCGAGCGGGTAGCCGAAGAGTTGGAAGCTGTCCGTGGTGAGCTGCTGCGGGTAGTTGATGGTCTGAGGTCCGGGAGTGACGGGATCGCCAAAGCTGATGTCCAGTTGGAGCTTGAGACGCGCCCGGGCGATCGATGCGGCCATCGACAGCCGTAGGCCGTGATACTCGTCCTCCTCTCGGATGGGTACGGTTCTGAGTGTGGCGGAGTCGTATGCCACACCGTCGTCGACTTCAGTGGTGGCGATCGAGGCGATTCTGCGGATGATCTCGGCTTCCTCGCCGGAGAACGCGTGGCCGAGGATGTCGATGTCACGGGTCATCCGGCGGGCGCCGAACTGAGCGAGCAGCAGGCCGCCTTTGAGGATGAAGTGCTCGCGGCCGAGGGGGGATGCTCCCAGGCGGTAGAGGAAGCGTTCGAGTACGTACTCGACCATGACCTCGTCCGTTGAACGGCCGTTGCGACGAGCCAGATTGCGCAGATCATTGTAGACGCGGCCTGCGGTGGTAGCGCGAGTTGGGTTGACCATCAGGCGAGCACCGCCTCTACGGCGGGGCGGATGACGGAGAGCGCACCCAGCTCGCGCGCGATGAGTTGGAGTTCGCCGACCCCGCTTCGTCCGCTGCGACGCAGGTAGCGGCCGAGCGCGGACAGGGCCATGGTCTCGCCGATTCTGCCACGGTGGCGCATCGCGTCGACGACGCTGCGGGCGGCGTTGTATGCGGGAATGGTCTCTCCCGGCGCGGCCTCGAACCGTTCGACGCCGAGGGCGAAGGTCTTGGCCGCGTACTGCGCCACCACGGTCGGGGGGTAAGAGATCGTGGGACGGCGTGATCCGCGTGGTACGGCGATGTGCACGGCGCTGGGAATGTCGTCGATCAGCTCGTGCAGAGCCAGGGCCGACTCCCCGCACAGGACAGCGCGAGGCGCCCGCGTGCACACGGCCAGTAGATCTGCGTATGCGGTCTCCGGTGCGTCTGCCCGCCGGTACACGCCACGGGACAGTTCGTCTATCTCCCCTTCGGTTACCAGGTACGCCAGATCACGAGCGGAGAGAAGGGCTTGACGCGCCTGCGCGGTCGTGAACGTCGGAGAGAGGCCAGCCAGCCGCTGCTCCAGGCGCGAGATTTCCGCAGCACTCATGTATCGAATAGTACCCCTCTGATGGGAATGAGGGATCGATTTGGTACATTCAGATAGCGGGGGGTGGAGTTCCCGTCGTTGACTATGCGCCACAAACCTGCAGGTCAGACGCCCATCCCGTGGGGATTTCCCAGGACTTTGCAGGGACTTTCACGTCTGTCCCCCCGGCGGGAGGGCAGGGACCTTCCGCCGCGTAAATAGGGAAGGCCCTGACAGCGCTGAAAGACACGAACGCGCTGGTCAGGGCCTATACGTCTAGCACTCGATGATGTTCACCGCGAGACCGCCGCGCGCCGTCTCCTTGTACTTGACGCTCATGTCGGCGCCGGTCTCCTTCATGGTCTTGATGACCTTGTCGAGGGAGACCTTGTGGGTGCCGTCGCCGCGCAGTGCCATCTTGGCCGCGGTGACGGCCTTGACCGCCGCCATGCCGTTGCGCTCGATGCAGGGGATCTGGACGAGACCGCCCACCGGGTCGCAGGTCAGGCCCAGGTTGTGTTCCATGCCGATCTCGGCGGCGTTCTCCACCTGCTCGGCCGAGCCGCCGAGTACCTCGGCGAGGGCGCCGGCCGCCATGGAGCAGGCGGAGCCGACCTCGCCCTGGCAGCCGACCTCGGCGCCGGAGATCGAGGCGTTCTCCTTGAAGAGCATGCCGATGGCTCCGGCGGAGAGGAGGAAGCGGACGACGCTGTCGTCCTTCTCGGCATCGGTGCAGCCGCCGGCGGCGAAGTTCATGTAGTAGTGCAGAACGGCGGGGATGATGCCGGCCGCGCCGTTGGTCGGGGCGGTGACGACACGGCCGCCCGCGGCGTTCTCCTCGTTGACCGCCATCGCGTAGAGGGTGATCCACTCCATCGCGTGGGCCTGCGGGTCGCCCTCGGCGCGCAGCTGGCGCGCGGAGTTCGCGGCGCGGCGGCGGACCTTCAGGCCGCCGGGCAGGATGCCCTCGGTGGCCATGCCGCGGGCCACGCACGCCTGCATGACACGCCAGATGTCCAGGAGGCCGGAGCGGATCTCGGCCTCGGTGCGCCAGGCCTTCTCGTTCTCCAGCATCAGGGAGGAGATGGACAGGCCGGTCTCCCGGGCGAGGCGGAGCAGTTCGTCGCCGGTGCGGAAGGGGTGCTTGAGCACGGTGTCGTCCGGGACGATCGGGCTCTCGCCGGCCACCGCGTCCTCGTCGACGACGAAGCCGCCGCCGACGGAGTAGTACGTCTTCTCCAGGAGCGGGGCGCCTTCGTGGTCGTACGCGAAGATCGTCATCCCGTTGGCGTGGTACGGCAGGGCCTTGCGGCGGTGCAGGACCAGCTGTTCGTCGGTGTCGAAGGGGATCTCGTGCATGCCGAGGAGGCTGAGGCGCCCGGAGGAGCGGATCTCCTCGACGCGCGCGTCGGCGCCCTCGACGTCGACCGTACGGGGCGACTCGCCCTCCAGGCCGAGCAGGACGGCCTTGGGGGTGCCGTGGCCGTGGCCGGTCGCGCCGAGCGATCCGTACAGCTCGGCACGTATCGAAGCCGTGTGGGCCAGCAGGCCCTCGTTCTTCAGACGGCGCGCGAACATACGGGCCGCGCGCATCGGGCCGACGGTGTGGGAGCTGGACGGGCCGATGCCGACCGAGAAGAGGTCGAAGACCGAGATGGCCACGGGAGAACTCCTAAGGGTTTGGAAGACGCCGTTGTCTGCCGGGTGGTGCGGGGCGGGCCGGTGGGCCCGCAGAGCGCGGGGCAGCGGTAGGGGCACCGCGCTCACTGTTCAGTGTGCGCGGTGCCCCCACCGGATGTGCAAACTGCGGATGACCTACTTGAGGCCGGGGTACAGCGGGAACTTGTCGGCCAGCGCGATGACGCGGGCCTTCAGGTCGTCCGCGTCGTAGGACGGCTTCAGGGCCGACGCGATGATCTCCGCGACCTCGGTGAAGTCCTCGGCCTGGAAACCGCGGGTGGCCAGGGCCGGCGTACCGATCCGCAGACCCGAGGTGACCATCGGCGGGCGCGGGTCGTTCGGGATGGCGTTCCGGTTGACCGTGATGCCCAGCTCGTGGAGCCGGTCCTCGGCCTGCTGGCCGTCCAGCTCGGAGTTGCGCAGGTCCACGAGGACCAGGTGCACGTCCGTACCGCCGGAGAGTACGGAGACGCCGACCTCGGTGACGTCCTGCTGGACCAGGCGCTCGGCCAGGATGCGCGCGCCGTCCAGGGTGCGCTGCTGGCGCTCCTTGAACTCCTCGCCCGCCGCGATCTTGAACGAGACGGCCTTGGCCGCGATCACGTGCTCCAGCGGGCCACCCTGCTGACCGGGGAAGACCGCGGAGTTGATCTTCTTCGCCAGCTCCTGGGTGGAGAGGATCACACCGCCGCGCGGACCGCCGAGGGTCTTGTGCGTGGTGGTCGTGACGACGTGGGCGTGCGGCACCGGGTTGGGGTGCAGACCCGCGGCCACCAGGCCGGCGAAGTGCGCCATGTCGACCATCAGGTACGCGCCGACCTCGTCCGCGATGCGGCGGAAGGCGGCGAAGTCGAGCTGACGCGGGTACGCGGACCAGCCCGCGACGATCAGCTTCGGCTTGGTCTCCTTGGCGAGGCGCTCGACCTCGGCCATGTCCACGATGCCGGTCTCGTCGACGTGGTACGGGACCACGTTGTAGAGCTTGCCGGAGAAGTTGATCTTCATGCCGTGGGTCAGGTGACCGCCGTGGGCCAGGCTCAGGCCCATGATCGTGTCGCCCGGCTTCAGCAGCGCGAACATCGCGGCGGCGTTGGCCTGCGCACCGGAGTGCGGCTGCACGTTCGCGGCCTCGGCGCCGAAGAGCGCCTTGATGCGGTCGATCGCGATCTGCTCGACGACGTCGACGTGCTCACAGCCACCGTAGTAGCGGCGGCCCGGGTAGCCCTCGGCGTACTTGTTGGTGAGGACGGAGCCCTGCGCCTCCATGACGGCGACCGGAGCGAAGTTCTCCGAGGCGATCATTTCGAGGGTGGACTGCTGACGGTGGAGCTCGGCGTCGACAGCGGCGGCGACGTCCGGGTCCAGCTCGTGGAGGGAGGAGTTGAGAAGCGACATCAGGGGGTCCCTTGGGTCTCAGTTGCCGGAGAACTCGGTGTACTCGTCGGCGGAGAGCAGGTCCTTCGGCTCCTCCGCGACGCGTACCTTGAACAGCCAGCCGCCCTCGAAGGGAGCGGAGTTCACCAGCGACGGGTCGTCCACGACGTCCTGGTTCGACGCGGTGACCTCACCGGTCACCGGCGAGTACAGGTCGCTGACCGACTTGGTCGACTCGAGTTCGCCGCAGGTCTCGCCCGCGGTCACCGTGTCGCCGACCTCCGGGAGCTGGGCGTACACGACGTCACCGAGCGCGTTGGCCGCGAACTCGGTGATGCCGATCGTGGCGACGCCGTCCTCGAGGGCCGACAGCCACTCGTGCTCCTTGCTGTACCGCAGCTGCTGGGGGTTGCTCATGACCTGAATTCTCCTGTACGCGGGGGAGTGCTGATGAACGGTGGTCTTACGGTGTGAGACGCGACTGCGTCACGTGGGCAGAGGCTGCCGCGCCCTACGGTTCTACTTCTGGCGCTTGTAGAACGGCAGCGCCACGACCTCGTACGGCTCGTGCGTGCCCCGGATGTCGACTCCGACGCCCGCGGCGCCGGGTGCGGCGTGCGCCGCGTCCACGTACGCCATGGCGATCGGCTTGCCCAGCGTGGGCGACGGGGCACCGGAGGTGACCTCACCTACGACCTTGCCGTCCGCGACGACCTCGAAGCCGGCGCGGGGGACCCGGCGGCCCTCGGCGATCAGGCCGACGAGCTTGCGCGGGGGAGCGGTCTCGGCGCGCTCGGCGGCGGCCTGAAGGGCCTCCCGCCCGACGAAGTCGCCCTCCTTCTCGAACTTCACGACCCGGCCGAGACCCGCGTCGAACGGGGTCAGCGCGGTCGTCAGCTCGTGCCCGTACAGCGGCATGCCCGCCTCCAGGCGCAGCGTGTCGCGGCAGGAGAGCCCGCACGGGATCAGGCCGACGGGGGCGCCCGCCTCGGTGAGGGCCTTCCACAGCTGCTCGGCGTGCTCGGGGGCGACGAAGAGCTCGAAGCCGTCCTCCCCGGTGTAGCCGGTACGGGCGATCAGCGCCGGGACACCGGCGACGGTGCCGGGCAGGCCCGCGTAGTACTTGAGCCCGTCCAGGTCGGCGTCCGTGACGGACTTCAGGATGCCGGGGGACTCCGGGCCCTGGACGGCGATCAGCGCGTACGCGTCACGGTCGTCCCGTACGACGGCGTCGAAACCGGCGGCGCGCTCGGTGATCGCGTCGAGGACGATCTGCGCGTTGCCCGCGTTGGCGACGACCATGTACTCCGTCTCGCCCAGGCGGTAGACGATCAGGTCGTCCAGGATTCCGCCGTCCTCGCGGCAGATCATGGTGTACCGGGCGCGGCCGAGGCCGACCGTGCCGATGTTGCCGACCAGCGCGTGGTTCAGCAGGTCGACGGCCTGCGGACCCGTGACCGTGATCTCGCCCATGTGCGACAGGTCGAAGAGACCGGCCTTCGTACGCACGGCGTTGTGCTCGTCGCGCTCACTGGCGTAGCGCAGGGGCATGTCCCAGCCCGCGAAGTCGGTCATGGTCGCGCCCAGCGAACGGTGCAGGGCGTCCAGCGCGGTATGGCGGGGGGCAGTGCTCGGGGCAGTGCTCATGGATATGGCTCCAGGGCATGACGACAGAGGACGATCCCTCCCCATCTGTCATCGGAACCTGAGAGGTTCGCCGAGAGGCCCTGAAGGGGGTCAGTCCCTGATGAACGGGGACAATCCCTGCAGAGGTCGGCTTGCACCTTGGGTGGAGCCGCAAAACGGCTCGCTTTTCAGATCTGCCTCATCCACGCGGTACGGGGCCTGAGAGATTCAAGGGAGGAACTTGCTCCTTCGGCGCCCGGCACACACAGTGTCCGGAACTCTCCCGCGCGGATTCAAACGGCCGGTATGCAGTTGGCGGGGTCATCATCGCACGAGGTGCGGGAGAGTGGGGCGTCCGGTCCCGACGGAAACGCGCCGGTGAGCCGGTTGTGCCGCATTACCTTTTCTTTACACTTCTTGGGCAGATGTGGGTCACCGGACAGGGGGAGGCGATGACGTTGCAGCGTTACGCGACGACCGCGGGGGTCGCGCACGGCGCGGTGCCGCCGCAGCAGGCGGCGCCCGTCCGCGAGGCGCTGGGCACGCACGCACCCGTCGTGCGCGATCTGCGCAGCCGGGACGGGCGCAGCCCGCGCAGCCTGGACTTCGCCGCGGGCGACGTCGTGGTCGTCTCGGGGCTGCCCGGCAGCGGCAAGTCGACCCTGATCCGCCGCACGGTGACGGACCGGGCCATCGACTCCCAGGACACCAGGGACCGCTGGGCCCGCGCCCTGCCCGGCCTGCTCCCGTACGCCCTCTACCGGCCGCTCGTCAGGGCCGCCCACTACACCGGACTCTGGCAGGCACTGCGCTCCGGCGAGGCCGTCGTGGTCCACGACTGCGGTACGCAGACCTGGGTACGGCGCTGGCTGGCCCGGGACGCCCGGCGCCGGGGCCGCATCCTGCACCTCGTCCTGCTCGACGTCACCCCCGAGGTGGCCAGGGAGGGGCAGCGGGAGCGCGGGCGCGGAGTCTCGGGTTACGCCTTCGCCCGCCACCGGCGCTCCGTCGGCCGGCTCATGCGCGACACGGAGACCGGCCTGCTGCCCGCGGGATGCGCATCGGCGGTGCTCCTGGACCGTCAGGCCGCGGACGCGCTGGACCGGATCTCCTTCGCGCGTACGTAGGACGCACCGCGCCGGCCCCGCTCGTCTACGATCGCTGCCGCAGAGCATGACGAGAAGGGAACAGGGGACCAGTGGACAATCCGGCGCCTTTCGAGACGCAGCCGCACCACGGCTGGCCGGGCAACGAGCTCGAAGAAGTACTGGTCGCCTCCCTCGGCGTCCCGGAGGCCGCCGGCCGGCTGCTCGAAGTGCTCGGCCGCAGCCAGCTCTGGGTGCCGCTGCCCAACGGCGGCAGCACCGCCAGCGCCGACCTCGATCTGCCGATGATGGACATCGAGGGATCCGCGTACGTCCCCGTGTACAGCTCCGAGGCCCAGTTCCTGCTGTGCGTCGGCACCCACCTCTCCTTCGCCGTGGCGCCCGCCCGCGAGTTCGCCCGCGGGCTGCCCCCGCAGGTCGGCATCGCGTTGAACCCCGGCGGAGCCGTCGGCCTGCCCCTGCCGCCGCCCGCCGTCGCCGAACTGTGCCGGGCCGGCCGTACACCCCTGGACGGTCCCGCCAGCGGCGGCCGGGTCACGCTGTACGAGCCGGACTGGCAGGTCGACCCCGTCGACTTCCTCGCCGCGGTGTCCGGGGAGTTCCAGGAGAGCGGCGTCGTGAGCACCGCCCGCCGGGCGCTGGCCACCATCGAGGGCGGCGACCCCGTCCTCTTCGTCGGTGTCGAGTTCGCCACCTGGGACGGTGCGGGGCAGAGCGCCCCGATGGACGCGCTGGGCCGTGCGCTCGGCCGGGTCCAGCCGCCCTGGCCGGTCAATCTCGTCCTGCTCGACGTGGCGCAGGACCCCGTCGGGGACTGGATGCGGGAGAAGGTACGGCCCTTCTACCGGCGCGACGGACACTGACCGCCGTCAAGTCGGTGTCAAAAGCGAGGCATAAGCTGGTTTGATGGCGGGGTCGCACCCGTGTGCCCGGAAGTGGCGAGGCGACACAGCGGATCGATGAGGGGCGGGACCCAGAGTGAGCGCGTCAGGCACCGCGGCGGCCGGGCAGATCGAGCACGTGCTGGGCCAGGTGACGCCCGGGCGCTACGACGCGTACGAAGCGCTGCTCCAGGCCCTGACCGACGGCCGGCTCTGGATGCTCCTCTGGCACGGCACCGCCGGTTCACCCGACGCCCAGTACGGGAACATGGAGGTCGACGGGCTGGGCTACGCCCCCTGTGTGACCTCGGCCCAGGAGCTCTCGGCCAGCGGCTGGAACCGGGCCCACGAACTCGTCACCGGACGTGACATCGCCCGCGCGCTCTTCCCCGACCGCTGGGGGATCTGGCTCAACCCGCACGCCCCCGGCGGCGGCGTCGGCATCCCCTGGCTCGACCTGCGCCGCATCGCGACCGGCCTCGACCGGATGCCCGCCGGACCGCTGCGGCTCTCCGAGCCCGCCATCGAGATCCCGCAGTTCTACGCGCTGCTCACACAGAACGCCCACCGCACCCCGGCCGTCCGCTCGCTGCGCCGCGCCTGGGTGCAGCCCGCGCTCGGTGTCCCGTACCTCGCGATCGGGCTCGATCTCTACGACACCGGCCGGCCGTCCGTCGACGCCGTGCGCGCCATGATGCAGCAGTCGATCGGCGCGGTCCCCGACGGCCTGCCCGTCTCCACGGTCTCGATGTCCGACGAGTACGACCCCGTCGCGATGTGGCTGCGCGCCAACTCCCGTCCGTTCTACGACCGCGAGGCGCACGCCCCGGCCGGACCGCCGCCCGGCACCCCCGGATACGGCTACCCGCCGCCCGCCGGCCAGGCCCCGCGCGCGTTCTAGTCCCCTTTTCGCCCCAATGGCCGGGCGAACTGCAATTCACCCGCTCTGTGGGCCGCTGCCACCCAAAGCGGCCTTGGCGGTACTCCGTGCCCTAATCCATGCCAACCTCCCCGTGTCCGGGGGGCGTTCACGTGCGTCCGGATAACGGATCAGCCCTGATGCATCACGGTTAGGCATCCATTCACCGCCAAGTCTGGCAACCTGTCGCGGCCCCGATGAAGACTCCCGCAACAAGGGATGTTCCGTCCCTGAACACAAACGGACTGATCACGCCGCCACAGCGGCAAGTGTGTACCGGCCACCGCCGGTTGAGAGGGGTCCCTGGCACGATGACGGCACCACTTCACGAGCCGACAACGGAAGCGGCCCCGACGGCGGGATTCGAGGCCGGCGTCCCGGAGAAGGCGGTGCAGGGCCGCTCGCTGGGCCGCATCGCCTGGGAGCGTCTGAAGCGGGACAAGCTGGCCCTCGGCGGGGGCGTCGTGGTGCTGGTGCTCGTCCTCGTCGCCGTACTGGCGCCGCTGATCACGAGTCTGGTCGGGCAGTCGCCGTACGAGCGCCACGAAGAACTGATCGACCCTCTCTTCTCCACTCCCATCGGGTCGTTCGGCGGGATGAGCTCGGAGCATCTGCTCGGCGTCGAGCCGGTCAGCGGCCGGGACATCTTCGCCCGCATCGTCTACGGTGCCCAGGTCTCGCTGCTCGTCGGCTTCGCCTCCGCCGTCGTCGCCATCGTGCTCGGCACGGTTCTCGGCGTACTCGCGGGCTTCTTCGGCGGCTGGCTGGACACCGTCATCAGCCGCGTGATGGACATGCTGCTGGCCTTCCCGCAGCTCCTCTTCATCATCGCGCTGGTCTCGGTCATGCCGAACGAGATGCTGGGTCTGACGGGTACCGGAGTCCGGCTCTTCGTGATGATCCTGGTCATCGGATTCTTCGGCTGGCCGTACGTCGGCCGGGTCGTGCGAGGCCAGACCCTGTCGCTGCGCGAGCGGGAGTACGTGGACGCGGCACGCAGCCTGGGGGCCGGGCGGATCTACATCCTCTTCAAGGAGCTCCTGCCCAACCTCGTCGCGCCCATCATCGTGTACGCCACGATGATGATCCCGACCAACATCCTCACCGAGGCCGCCCTGAGCTTCCTCGGTGTCGGAGTGAAGCCGCCCTCCGCCTCCTGGGGCGAGATGTTGTCCTCGGCCCTGAGCTACTACGAGGCCGACCCGATGTACATGGTCGTCCCAGGTGTGGCCATCTTCATCACCGTTCTCTCCTTCAACCTCTTCGGTGACGGCGTACGCGATGCGCTCGACCCGAAGGGTTCTCGCTAACTGCCGTACCCCGCGGAGCCCGTGCACCGCACGGGCCGCTTCTACACACGGAGGATCCGAATCGTGACTACCCGACGGAACGCACGGCGCAAGCAGGCAGTGGCCGCTGCTGCCGTGGTCGCGGCGCTGCTCTCCACCGCGGCATGCGGCGGCAGCGAGGACGGCAAGGACAACGGCAAGGAAGGCAAGGGCGGCGCGGCGGCCGGCTTCGACGCGGCCAACAACAAGATCGCCAACCCTTCGGAGAAGAAGGGCGGCACGCTGAAGTTCGCCGGTGCCCAGGACGCCGACTCGTGGGACACCACGCGCGGCTACTACGGCTTCGTGTGGAACTTCATGCGCTACTACAGCCGCCAGCTGGTGACCGGCAAGGCCGAGCCGGGCAAGGCCGGGGCCGAGCTGACGCCGGACCTCGCCACCGAGCGCGCCAAGATCACCGACGACGGCAAGACCTACACGTACACCCTGCGCGACGGTGTCACGTGGGAGGACGGCAAGCCGATCACCTCCCAGGACATCAAGTACGGCATCGAGCGCCAGTGGGCGCAGGACGTGCTGTCCGGTGGCCCGGTCTACCTGCGTGACATCCTCGACCCCAAGGGCGAGTACAAGGGTCCGTACAAGGACACCTCCAAGGACAAGCTGGGCCTGAAGGCCATCGAGACGCCGGACGAGAAGACCATCATCTTCAAGCTCCCGACGGCGAACTCGGACTTCGAGGAGATCCTGGCGCTGACCTCGTCCTCGCCGGTCCGTCAGGACAAGGACACCAAGTCGAAGTACGGCCTGAAGCCGTTCTCCTCCGGCCCGTACAAGTTCGAGTCCTACGAGCCGGGCAAGTCCGTCGTGCTGGTTCGCAACACGAACTGGAAGCAGGCGTCCGACCCGGTCCGCAAGGCGCTCCCGGACAAGATCACGCTGAACCTGTTCTCTAACGCGGACGACATGGACAACCGCCTGATCGCCGGTGACTTCGACCTGGACATCAACCAGACGGGTCTCTCCCCGCAGGGCCGTATCAAGGCGCTGAAGGAGCACAAGGGGAACCTGGACAACCCGGTCTCCGGCTACATCCGTTACGCGGTCTTCCCGCAGAACGTCGCGCCGTTCGACAACATCGACTGCCGCAAGGCCGTCATCTACGGAGCCGACCACAAGTCGCTCCAGACCGCGCGCGGCGGCCCGGTCGCCGGTGGCGACATCGGCACCAACATGCTGCCCCCGTCGGTGCCCGGCTCCGAGGGCCAGAAGTACGACCCGTTCGGCCTCGCCGCCAACGACGGCGCTCCGGACGTCACCAAGGCCAAGGAAGCGCTGAAGGCGTGCGGCAAGCCCGAGGGCTTCTCCACCACCATCGCCGTCCGTAACAACAAGCCGGTCGAGGTCGCCACCGCCGAGTCGCTCCAGGCGTCGCTCGGCAAGGTCGGCATCAAGGTCGACATCGACAAGTACGACGGTTCGCAGACCTCCGGCATCATCGGCAACCCGTCCGTGGTCAAGAAGAAGAACTACGGAATCATCATCATGGGCTGGGGTCCGGACTTCCCCTCGGTCCAGGGTTACGGCGCGCCCCTCTGGGACAGCAGCTACATCCTCGAGAGCGGCAACAACAACTTCGCCATGATCGACGACAAGGCGATCGACGCCAACTTCGACAAGTTCTCCGTCGAGCTCGACCCGGAGAAGAAGAAGGCCATCGCCACCGAGATCAACCACCAGGTGATGGAGGGCGCGTACTACCTGCCCTTCGTCTTCGAGAAGTTCATCAACTGGCGCTCCCCGCGACTGACGAACGTCTACACGACGGACGCCTACAGCGGTACGTACGACTTCACCAGCCTGGGCGTTGTGAAGTAACCACCACACCGGCACACCCGCCGTACGGCACGAAAGGCAGGTGAAGGCCGGAGCGGTGCGCCGCGGGCCATCGGACGACCTCCGATGGCCCGCGGCCCCCCGCCGGGCCGAGAGCAGTGCTCACATACCTCATCAGGCGGCTCATGGCCGTCGCAGTAATGCTTGTGGTCATCGTCGTGGTGGTCTTCTGCATCTTCTTCCTCATCCCCCAGTGGACCGGCGTCGACCCCGCCACGATGTACGTGGGCAAGACCTCGGACGCGGCGGCAGTGGAAGGGATCCGGCAGAAGCTCGCGCTGGACGAACCGATCCTCATCCAGGTCCTGGAGTTCTTCAAGGGCATCTTCGTCGGGCGTACCTACGCCGGGGGCGGCGACGTCACGAACTGCGCCGCGCCCTGCTTCGGCTACTCCTTCCGCAGTGAGCAGGCCATCTGGCCGGTGCTCACCGACCGTCTTCCGGTCACCATGACGCTCGCGCTCGGCGCGGCCTTCCTGTGGCTGCTCGTCGGTGTCTCGGCCGGTGTGCTCTCCGCCCTCAAGCGGGGCACGATGTGGGACCGTTCGGCCATGGTCGTCGCGCTCGCGGGCGTCTCGCTGCCGATCTACTTCACCGCCATGGCGGCCCTCGCGGTCTTCGACTACGGACTGGCCTGGATCGACTCCGGGTACGTACCCATCGGGGACAGCTTCGGCGGCTGGTTCCAGGGCATGTTGCTGCCCTGGGTCACACTCGCCTTCCTGTACGCGGCGATGTACGCCCGTATCACCCGGGCCACGATGCTCGAAGTCATGGGCGAGGACTACATCCGTACCGCCCGTGCCAAGGGCCTCAGCGAGCCGGTCGTCATCGGCAAGCACGCGATGCGTTCGACCATGACACCGATCCTGACCATGCTCGGCATGGACCTCGGCGCCCTCATCGGCGGCGCGATCCTCACCGAGACCGCCTTCAGCCTTCCCGGCCTCGGCCAGGCGGTGCTCGCGGGGATCAAGGAGCGCGACCTGCCCATCATCCTGGGCGTCGTGCTGATCACCTCGCTCGCGGTGATCATCGCCAACCTCGTCGTGGACATTCTGTACGCCGTGATCGACCCCCGAGTGAGGCTGTCATGACCGAGCTGAGCAAGAGCGGAGCCGCCCTGGGCGAGCCGGTCGCCTCCGCCTCGCCCGCAGCGGACGCCTTCCTCGACGTCCGCGACCTGAAGGTGCACTTCCCGACCGACGACGGCCTGGTCAAGTCCGTCGACGGGCTCAGCTTCACGCTGGAGAGGGGCAAGACCCTCGGCATCGTGGGCGAGTCGGGTTCCGGCAAGTCCGTGACCTCGCTCGGGATCATGGGTCTGCACACCGCCGGCCAGTACGGCAAGCGCAAGGCCCAGCTCTCCGGCGAGATCTGGCTGAACGGCAAGGAACTCCTGTCCAGCGACCCGGACGAGGTGCGCAAGCTCCGCGGCCGGGACATGGCCATGATCTTCCAGGACCCGCTGTCCGCGCTGCACCCGTACTACACGATCGGCAAGCAGATCGTGGAGGCGTACCGGGTCCATCACGACGTCAGCAAGAAGGCGGCCCGCACCCGGGCCGTCGAGATGCTCGACCGCGTCGGCATCCCGCAGCCCGACAAGCGCGTCGACAGCTATCCGCACGAGTTCTCGGGCGGTATGCGTCAGCGCGCGATGATCGCGATGTCGCTGGTCAACAACCCCGAACTGCTGATCGCCGACGAGCCGACCACGGCCCTCGACGTGACCGTGCAGGCGCAGATCCTCGACCTGATCAGGGATCTGCAGAAGGAGTTCGGCTCCGCCGTCATCGTCATCACGCACGACCTGGGCGTGGTGGCGGAGCTCGCCGACGACATCCTCGTGATGTACGGCGGGCGCTGTGTGGAGCGCGGACCGGCCGAGAAGGTGTTCTACGAGCCGAGGCACCCCTACACCTGGGGTCTGCTCGGTTCCATGCCCCGTCTCGACCGGGACCAGACCGACCGGCTCATCCCGGTCAAGGGCTCTCCGCCCTCGCTCATCAACATCCCGTCGGGCTGCGCCTTCAACCCGCGCTGCCCGTACGCGGATCTGCCCAAGGACGACGTGACCCGCACCGTACGGCCCGATCTCCTGGAGGTCGGCAGCCGGCACTCGGCCGCCTGCCACCTGTCGGCGGAGCAGCGGGAGCGGATCTGGACCGAAGAGATTGCGCCCAAGCTGTGAGCGAGGACAAAAGCGAGGACAAAGCCGTGACGAGCCAGGACAAGAGCGTCGACGTTCCTGCGCAGCGGGACTCCGGGAAGGCCGCCTCTCCGGAGGTGCTGCTCCGGGTGACCGGCCTGAAGAAGCACTTCCCGATCAGGAAGGGCCTGCTCCAGCGCACGACCGGTGCCGTGAGGGCCGTCGACGGGATCGACTTCGAGGTGCACGCGGGGGAGACCCTGGGTGTGGTCGGGGAGTCCGGCTGCGGTAAGTCGACGATGGGCCGGCTCATCACCCGGCTGCTCGAACCCACGGCGGGCACGGTCGAGTTCGAGGGCAAGGACATCACGCACCTCGGTGTGGGCGGCATGCGCCCGATGCGCCGGGACATGCAGATGATCTTCCAGGACCCGTACTCCTCGCTGAATCCGCGGCACACGATCGGCACGATCGTCGGAGCGCCCTTCAAGCTCCAGAAGGTCAGCCCCGAGGGCGGAGTCAAGAAGGAAGTGCAGCGGCTGCTGGAGGTGGTCGGTCTCAACCCCGAGCACTACAACCGCTATCCGCACGAGTTCTCCGGCGGCCAGCGCCAGCGCATCGGGATCGCCAGGGCGCTCGCGCTCAACCCGAAGCTGGTCGTGGCCGACGAGCCGGTGTCGGCGCTCGACGTCTCCATCCAGGCGCAGGTCGTCAACCTCATGGACGACCTCCAGGACGAGCTGGGCCTGACGTACGTGATCATCGCCCATGACCTCTCGGTCGTCCGGCACGTCTCGGACCGGATCGCGGTGATGTACCTCGGCAAGATCGTGGAGCTGGCCGACCGCGAGTCGCTGTACAAGTCGCCGATGCACCCGTACACCAAGGCGCTGCTGTCGGCGGTGCCGATCCCGGACCCCAGGCGCCGGTCGGCGAAGAGCGAGCGGATTCTGCTCAAGGGAGATGTGCCCTCGCCCATCTCGCCGCCGAGCGGCTGCCGCTTCCACACCCGCTGCTGGAAGGCGACGGAGGTCTGCAAGACGCAGGAGCCGCCGCTGGTCGCGCTGAAGACCGGGCACCAGGTGGCCTGCCACCACCCGGAGAACGCGCCGGACCAGGTCCCCGGCGACACCGCGCTGGCGACGGCGCGGGAGGCGATCGAGATCGTGGCCCTGAAGAAGGAGCCGGAGGAAGCCGCTCCGGAAGCGACTCCGGGGCCGTCCGCTCCGGCGGAGCCCGAGGAGTCGGGGGACAACCCGAAGGAGTAGTACCGGCACAATTGCCCGGGTGCTCCTCGAACTGTTCACGCCCTCCGTCCAGCATGCGCTCGACATCGCCGGAATCTTCGTCTTCGCGATCTCCGGCGCACTGCTCGCCGTACGCAAGAACTTCGATGTCTTCGGCATCGCGGTACTCGCCGAGGTGACAGCGCTGGGCGGGGGGCTGTTCCGTGACGTGATCATCGGCGCGATCCCGCCCGCCGCCTTCACGGATCTCGGCTACTTCACCACCCCGCTGCTCGCCGCGGGCCTGGTCTTCTTCCTCCACCCCCACGTCGAGCGGATCCAGGTCGGCGTGAACGTCTTCGACGCCGCGGGGCTCGGGCTCTTCTGCGTCACCGGCACGGTGAAGGCGTACGAGTACGGTCTCGGGCTGACCGCCTCCGCGGCCCTGGGACTCACCACCGCGGTCGGCGGCGGTGTGCTGCGCGACGTACTGGCCAACGAGGTGCCCTCGCTGCTGCGCTGGGACCGCGATCTGTACGCCGTGCCCGCGATCGTCGGGGCCGCGATGGTCGTGCTGTGCATCCGCTTCGACACGCTCAACACCTTCACGAGCGGTGCGGCGGTGATCACCGCGTTCGCCCTGCGACTGCTGGCGATGCGCTTCCACTGGCGGGCACCACGTGCCTACAACCGCCGCTCGGCCACGGCCGACGAGGGCTAGGGTCTGTCCGGCGGATCATGGCCGGGGTCACGGCGTCCGGCACGGCACCTCGCGGCGTTGCCGAACCGCCCGCATAGCTCCTTCCCCGAGCTCTCAACTTCGTTCGAGCAGGGGAGACCCCACCTGAGGACGCTCCGGCGCCTTGCGATGCACCGCACCAGACGCCGCGCCCTATCCGACCCTGACCCGCCGGACAGACCCTAGGGCCCGTCCGAGTCCGTCATCTGCCCGACCCTGAAAAGCTACCGCTCAGTAATGCAATCGGTGTACCGTGCATCGCATGGCACAGGCAGCAGCGCAGGCGACGCAGGCAACCATCGGGGACAGCGAGTTCGACCGCGACACGGCGGTCACGCTCCGCGAAGAGGGCGTCTACGACGCGGAACTCTCCGCGGGCTGGACGATCATCCAGGCCGTCAACGGCGGCTATCTGCTGGCCATGCTCGGCCGCGCCCTCGGTGAGGCGCTCCCGCACTCCGACCCGTTCTCGGTCTCCGCGCACTACCTCACCGCCTCCGCGCCCGGCCCCGCGGTGATCCGCACACAGGTCGTCCGCACCGGCCGCACCCTCTCCACCGGTCAGGCGTCCCTTTTCCAGTACGCGGAGGACGGCACCGAGATCGAGCGCATCCGGGTGCTCGCCACCTACGGCGACCTGGACGGCCTCACCGACGACATCCGTACCACGGCGCTGCCGCCCGCGATCCCGCCGCGCGAGCACTGCCTCGGCCCGAGCGACGGCCCGGCCCCGATCCCCGGCAGCTCCGCCATCACCGAGCGCCTCGACATCAAGCTCGACCCGGCGACGATCGGCTGGGCCATCGGCGCACCGTCCGGCAAGGGCGAGATGCGCGGCTGGTTCGGCCTCGCGGACGGCCGGGACGCGGACCCGCTCTCCCTTCTCCTCACCGTGGACGCGCTGCCTCCGACCTCGTTCGAACTGGGCCTCAAGGGCTGGACACCCACGATCGAGCTGACGACCCACATCCGCTGCCGCCCGGCCCCCGGCCCGCTGCGTGTCTCCATCACCACCCGTAACCTCGCGGGCGGCTTCCTGGAGGAGGACGCGGACGTCTGGGACAGCGCGGACCGCCTGGTGGCCCAGTCCCGCCAACTGGCCAGGGCCCCGCGAAGCTAGGGCCTGTCCGGCCGCAGAAAACCCGTGAGCGCGGCGGTCAGCTCCGCGGGCGCGTCCTCCTGGACGAGATGCCCGGCCCCGCCGATCAGCCGCAGCTCGGAGCCCGGGATCAGCCCGGCCAGCTCATGCCCCCGGCCAACCGGAATCCACGTGTCCTCCGTACCCCAGCAGACCAGTACGGGCAGCTCCAGCTCCCCGTACCTGTCCTGGATCTCGTCGGTGAACCGCTGGTCGTTCTGCGCGATCTGCCGGTAGAACGCGGGCTGCCCGGCCTCCGTGCACCACGGCGCGACGAGCCGGTCGAGCACATCCGGGTGCAGCCCGGGGTGGCTCGCGGAACCGACGTACTCCTTCACCAGCGCCCGGTGCAGTTCCGCCGGCAGCTGCCCGAACACGTCGGGGTGGCTGCCGAGCAGGCGGTACGTGGGTGATCCCCACGGAGCCAGCGCCACCGGGTCGACCAGTGCGAGGCGCCGGTAGCGCGCTCCGTGCAGCAGATGCGCCCGCAGCGCGACGCAGCCGCCGAAGTCGTGGGCGACGACGGCCGGTCCGTCGAGCCCCCAATGGCCGAGGAGTTCGGTCAGGACGACGGCCTGGGCGTGCAGGGAGACGTCCTGGTCCGGGTACTTCTCGGACGCGCCGTAGCCGGGCAGATCCCAGACGTGCACCCGGTGGTCCTGCGCCAGCGCGCGGGCGACGCCCCGCCACACGTACGAGGAGAACGGCGTCCCGTGCACCAGGACGACTGGTGGAGCCTCCTCGGCGCCGAGCACCCCCCAGCGCACCTCGCCCGAGGAACTCGCGAAGGTCCTGTCCAGAATCCAGTCACTCATGGGGCCGAGCCTAGGGGGACGTCCCCGGAGCGCCGCCGTCCAGCCAGTGCGCCCGGCCCAGAGTCACCAGGCGCAGACGCCGCCGGGCCACCCGGATCACCTCGCGCTCGCCGGCGGGGCCCGCCTCCAGGAGGGCGGAGGTGGTGAGGACCATGTGGTCCACGTACAGCCCGCCCAGCATCCGCAGATCCTCCTGGCTCCAGCCCGCCGACTCCGGCTCCGTGCCGAGCGCCGCAGCCACCTCGTCGGCGAACAGCCCGAGTTGGGCGGCGATCGCCGCACGGACCGGGCCCACGCCGCCGTGCTGCTCGCGGGCGATGAAGCGGAAGTGGTCCGGCTGCTCACCGACATGACGCGCTATCAGCTCCACGCTGCGGTCCAGGCGAGCCTCGCTGTCGCCCGTGTCGGCGAGGATCGCGCCGATCATGCCGTGCAGGCTGCCCAGCGTCTCCTCGACCAGGGCCACTCCGAGCGCCGCCGTGTCGTCGAAGTGCCGGTAGAAGGCGGTCGGGGCCACGCCCACCGCGCGGGTCACCTCGCGCAGCCCCAGGCTGCTCAGGCTCTGGTGCTCCAGCAGGTGGAGCGCGGCGTCCAGCAGCGCCTGGCGCGTTTTCAGCTTCTGGGTCTGGCGGATGCCGGCGGTGTGACTCATGCCATTCAGTAAACAACCGTTCTCCCAACAGAGGAAGGGGAGCGGCATCTAGACTGAGGAGTCAGTGAACACTCGTACTCTCAAGCGCTCACGGAGAGGCCGCACCATGTTTGTCCTCGTCGCCACCCTGCTGCTCCTGGGGGTCGTCCTCGGAGCCGTCGCCCACCTCCCGCTGTCCGTGACCCTGATCGCCGCAGCGCTCATCGGCGGCTGGCTTGCGGTCTTCGCCGTCCGTGAACGTCTCGCCCGCAGGTCCCACTGACCCCCGGCCCTCACCGCGAAGGAGCCCGTTCCATGACACTCACCGCACTCGCCCCGCGCGACACCCGCAGCCCCCGCGCCCGGGAGGCCGACGGGCTCGCCGTCGCCTCCTTCGTCCTCGGGCTGACCGGTCTGCTGGTGATGAACATCCTGCTGGGGCCGGTCGCCATCACCATGGCCGTCCTCGCTCTGGCCCGCTCCACCACCCGCCGTGGCCGCGCCCTGCTGGGCCTCGCCCTCGGTGTGGCCGACCTCGTCGTCCTGGCCGTCCTCGTCACCGTGAACGGCACGTTCTCCTGGAGTTTCGGGGGCTGAACGGCGGGGTTCCGCGAGCGCTCCGCACGCCACCGGGACGTGCGCGGACGGCCTGCGGTGATGCGCCCGGCATGCGCCCCGCCGCAGGCTCGTAGAATCGAGCCCACCATGGCTTACCTCGACCACGCCGCGACCACGCCGATGCTTCCGGAAGCCATCGCCGCGATGACCGCCCAGCTCGCCGTCACCGGCAACGCGTCCTCACTGCACGCCGCGGGGCGCCGGGCCCGCCGTACCGTCGAGGAGTCGAGAGAAGCCCTCGCCGACGCACTCGGCGCACGGCCCAGCGAGGTGGTCCTCACCTCCGGCGGCACCGAGGCCGACAACCTCGCGGTGAAGGGCCTCTACTGGGCCCGCCGCGACGCCGACCCCCGCCGCACTCGCGTCCTCGCCAGCCCCGTCGAACACCACGCCGTACTGGACGCCGTCGACTGGCTCGCCGAACACGAGGGCGCCACCGTCGACTACCTCCCCGTCGACGCCCACGGACGCGTCCACCCCGAAGCCCTGCGCGAGGCGATCCTCCGCGACCCGGACGATGTCGCGATGATCACCGTGATGTGGGCCAACAACGAGATCGGCACTGTCATGCCGGTACGGGAACTGGCAGCCGTTGCCCGCGAGTTCGACGTGCCCATGCATGCCGACGCGGTGCAGGCCTTCGGTCAGCTGGAGGTCGACTTCGCCCGGTCGGGACTGGCGGCGATGACCGTCAGCGCCCATAAGATCGGCGGCCCGTTCGGCATCGGCGCGCTGCTGCTCGGCCGCGAATACACCCCCGTACCCGTCCTGCACGGCGGCGGTCAGGAGCGCCAGGTGCGCTCCGGAACCCTCGACGTGCCCGCCGCCGCCTCCTTCGCCGTCGCCGGGCGGCTGGCCGCCGAGGGGCGCGAGGACTTCGCCCACCGGATCGGCTCGCTCCGCGACGAACTGGCCGCAGCGGTCCTGACGGCCGTCCCGGACGCCGTCCTCGGCGGCGACCCCGCCCCGGGCGGACGGCTGCCGGCCAACGCCCACTTCACCTTCCCGGGCTGCGAGGGCGACTCCCTGCTCCTGCTCCTGGACGCACAGGGCATCGAATGCTCCACCGGCTCCGCCTGCACGGCCGGGATCGCCCAGCCCAGCCACGTACTCCTGGCCACCGGCACCGATCCGGACCTGGCCCGAGGCACCCTGCGCTTCTCGCTCGGCCACACCTCGACCAAGCAGGACGTGGAGGACGTGGCACGAGCGATCGGCCCGGCGGTGGAACGCGCCAGGACGGCGGGACTCAGCTAGGCCCTGCGCCCTTCGCGGCGCCCGGTCCCGCCGCCCGGACCAGCTTCAGATAGCGGTCCCAGTCCCAGTGCGGCCCCGGGTCCGTATGGTCCGTGCCCGGCACCTCCACGTGCCCGATGATGTGCTCGCGGTCCACGGGTATCGCGTACCGCCCGCATATCGCGGCCGTCAGGCGCGCCGACGACTCGTACATCGCCGCCGTGAGGTCCTTCGGGCGGTCCACGAAGCCCTCGTGCTCGATGCCGACGCTGCGCTCGTTGTACGAGCGGTTCCCCGCGTGGAACGCCACGTCCAGCTCGCGGATCATCTGCGCCACCCGGCCGTCCTGGCCCACCACGTAGTGCGCCGCCGCACCGTGGTCCGGGTCCTGGAAGACGTCGACCGCGCTGCGGAAGCTCCCCTGGGTGACATGGATGACCACCCGGTCGATCCCGTAGTCGTCGGGACGGTCCGCCATCCGCCAGTTCGCTTCCGAGGCCGCCACCCACCGCGCACCAGCGAAATCCAGCTCACCCGGCTTACGGGGCTTTTGCACCCCCGGCATCCGCCACCAGACACGCTTCAGCTCGTCCCGTGCCAGCGCGGCCGTGCCCACGGCCGTCGCCGCGCCGCCGATCAGTACAGCGCGCCGGCCGATGCCGCGCGCGGGCTTCGAGCCCTGCGCGCCGGCGGTCCCTTTGGTCCCCATGTGATCGACAACGCTTATCCGCGAGCATTCGGTTCCCGGAGCCCCGTACCCTGGTGAGGCTATGACTCAGACTTCCCAGCGCCCCCTCCGTGTCCTCGCCGCCATGTCGGGCGGTGTCGACTCCGCAGTCGCCGCCGCCCGCGCCGCCGAGGCGGGGCACGACGTGACCGGTGTACACCTCGCCCTCTCCGCGAACCCGCAGTCCTTCCGTACCGGGGCGCGCGGCTGTTGCACCATCGAGGACTCCCGCGACGCGCGCCGCGCGGCGGACGTCATCGGCATCCCCTTCTACGTCTGGGACCTGGCGGAACGCTTCCGCGAGGACGTCGTGGAGGACTTCGTCGCGGAGTACGAGGCGGGGCGCACCCCCAACCCGTGCCTGCGCTGCAACGAGAAGATCAAGTTCGCCGCACTGCTCGACAAGGCCCTCGCCCTCGGCTTCGATGCCGTCTGCACGGGCCACTACGCCACGGTCGTCCTGAACGAGGACGGCAGCCGCGAACTGCACCGTGCGTCGGACATGGCCAAGGACCAGAGCTATGTGCTGGGCGTCCTGGACGAGAAGCAGCTCGCCCACGCGATGTTCCCGCTCGGCGACACCCTCACCACCAAGGACGAGATCCGCGCCGAGGCCGAGCGCCGCGGACTGGCCGTCGCGAAGAAGCCCGACAGCCACGACATCTGCTTCATCGCCGACGGCGACACCCAGGGATTCCTCGCCGACCGCCTGGGCGGCAAGGCGGAGGGCGACATCCTCGACGAGGCGGGCACCAAGCTCGGTACGCACGACGGCGCCTTCGGCTTCACCATCGGCCAGCGCAAGGGCCTGCGCATCGGACACCCCGCCGCCGACGGCAAGCCGCGCTACGTCCTGGACATCTCGCCGGTCAACAACACGGTGACGGTCGGCCCGGTCGAGGCCCTCGACGTCACCGAGCTCACCGCCATCAGGCCCCGCTGGTGCGGTACGCCTCCGGTGGGCCCGGGTACGTACACCGCGCAGCTCCGTGCCCACGGCGGCGAGACCGAGGCCGGCGCCGAGCTGATCGACGGCACGCTGCACGTCTCCTTCACCGAGCCGGTACGGGGCGTGGCCCCCGGCCAGGCGGTCGTGCTGTACGACGGGACCCGGGTGGTCGGCTCGGCCACCATCGCGACGACGGTGCGCCGGGAGACCGCGGCGGCCGGCTGACCGTGCACCGGGCTACGACGCCTGGTGCGCGTGCAGGTGCTTCGCGAAGAAGTCCGTGAGGACCGGGGCGATCACCTGGGGCGCGAGGTCGCGCGTCTGGCCCGTCAGGGTGCGGTGGCGGCCCCGCGGGACCGCGTCCGTGAGGGCCTGGGTCATCGTCCGGACCTGGGCGGGGCTGAAACCGCCGCAGACCACCAGCGTGCGGGCCGTGACCGACGCGAGCCGCTCCGCCGGGACGCCGCCGTTGCCGAGCAGCGCGTCGTCGTACGCGAGGGTGTGCGCCACCGCCTCCAGGCCCTGCCAGAGCGGCGCACGGCGCATCCGGCCGACCGTCTCGGTCTGGACGCCCGTCATGGAGAGGTACAGCTCCACGGCGCCGCCCCGGTCGCCCTCCGACAGCAGCCGGTGCAGCCGCGCCGTGCAGAGGGCCTTGAACAGCAGACCGGAACGGCCGGGCGTGTACGGCGGCTCGTACACCGCGAGCAGATCGACGGGCAGACCCGCGGCCTGGGCCTCCAGGGCCAGCGCGCCGCCGGAGAGCATGCCGAAGACCGAGGCGGCGCCCCCCACCGCGCCGATCAGCGCCGCCAGGTCCTCGACCTCGCGCCGGACCGCGTACGGCCCGCCGTCACCGCTGGAGCCGCGCCCCCGGCGGTCGTACGTGACGACCGTGAAGTGCGGCGCCAGCAGGGACGCCAGCGGGGCGTCCGTCGCCGCGGTGCTCAACGCTCCGCCGACCAGGATCAGCGGCGGCCCGTCGCCCTGGCGGCGGTACGCGATCGTGGTCCCGTCGCGCGAGAGAGTCTTGTCCATGTGAGGGTGGACTGCGACGCCCGGAGAAACTCATCGCTGCGGGCGGAAACTTTTTGAGGGACTTCAATTCCCCTGGCCAGGAGGGGTGCTGACGGTCAGTCGATGGCCTGGTAGAGGGTGGTCCAGAAGTCGTTCATGGCACGCGGTGAATCCGGGGTGGACAGTCCGACCTGGGTGAGCAGGACTCCGGTGAGCTGGTTGGTCCTGTCCGCGTAGGCGGTGGTGCCGGTACCGCCGAACCAGCCGAACTGGCCGATGGGCGCGTAGTCGCCGCGATAGGTGCGCACCGACATCCCGAAGCCCCAGCCGCCGTTCGCTCCCTGGCCGGACGACAGGTGGGCGACGTTGGTGAACATGGCGTCCCGGGCGGCCAGTTGCGCGGGCGAGAGACGGTTGGTGGTCATCAGCTCGACGGCGGCCCGGGACAGGATCCGTTCACTCCCGTGCATCCCGTGGTTCAGCAGCATCTGAAAGTAGGCGTGGTAGTCGTCGGCGGTGGAGACCAGCCCGCCACCGTGGAACGCGGGAGGCACGCTGGACCTTCCCCCTGCCGCCTCGTCCCACACGACGAACTCGCCGGTCTGCGGGTCGGGCCCGTACAGGGGCGGCAGTCGGTCGATCTTGTCGGCTGGCGTGTGGAAGGCGGTGTCCTTCATCCCCAGCGGATCGAGGATGCGTGTCCGCAGGAACGTCTCCAACGACTGTCCGGTGACCCTGGAGACGAGCACACCGACCACCTCGTTGCTGAGGTCGTACTGCCACCGCACTCCGGGCTCGTACTGCAGCGGCAGCTCGCCGAGTCGGCGCATCCACTCGTCCGGCTCCGGCGCCGGCCCCGATGCCACGCTGTAGTCGAGACGCTCGAAGGTCGCGGCCCTGATCGGGGACGCCATCGACTCGAAGTCCACTCCGAGCCCGAATGTGGAGGTCAGCAGGTCCCGTACGGTGATCGGCCGCTGCGCCGGCACGGTCTCGTCCAGCGGCCCGTCGGGCCGCTTCAGCACCTGCCGGTCAGCGAGTTCCGGCAGCCACTGATCCACCGGGTCGTCCAGCCGCAGCCGGCACTCGTCGAGCAGGACCATCGCCGCCGCCATCGTGACCGGTTTGGACGTGGACGCCATCCGGAAGATCGTGTCCCGGCGCATCGGCGCACCACCGTCATGACGCATCGTCCCGATCGCTTCGACGTGCGTCTGGCCGCCGCGGCTGACCAGGGCGACAAGGCCGGGGATCTTCTTGGACTCGACGTGCCGTGCCAGCACCTCGCGCAGTCGGCGCAGCCCGCCTTCGGAGAAGCCGCTGTTGCTTGTTCCCATGATGAATCTCCTGTTCACGGTGCTGGTTCTCATGGCGGCCCTGGTGGCTGCCCGGCCCTTCGAGCGGCCATGTGAAGAGCCTGCGGCCTTGACCCAAGGTCAAGGTCAACCCCCTGTCGCGTGCGCGCTATCCTCGCCCCCGTGATCGTCCGGACTTCCCGGCCGGTCGCCGACGTCCACGATCCGGAGGTGCGCGAGCCGATGGCAGACGGGCTCACGATCGGTCAGGCGGCGGCGTTCGTCGGTGTCACGATCAAGACCGTGCGGCACTACCACCGGCTCGGCCTGGTCGCCGAGCCGGACCGCGACGGTTCCGGCTACCGCCGTTACCGGTCGGGCGAGCTGTTCCGGCTGGTCCAGGTCCGGACCCTGGCCGCGGCCGGCGTGCCGCTGGCCGCGATCGGTGACCTGCTCGACGCCGATCCCGAAACGTTCGCCGCCACCCTGGACGACGTCCATCACCAGCTCACCGAACGGATCGACGACCTGATCGCGCGCCGCGACAGGCTGCACCGCCTCGACCATGGCGACCGGGCCCTGCTGCCCGACCGGGCCTGCGCGGTCCTGGAGCGACTCGCCGACCTCGGCTTCAGTCCCGACTACGTGGCTGGTCAACGGGAGGCTCTGGTGCTGGCCCGGGCGCTGGTCCCGGAGATCTTCGACACCTTCCTGACCCGGCTTGAACACTCCCTCGACGATCCCGAGTCCGTCGAGCTGACCAAGCAGGGCTGGGAGGCGAGGGCCTGGGATCCGGACGACCCGCGGATCGAAAAGCTGGCGTCCGAACTGACCGACAAACTGCTGACCAACCGCGCGCTGCTGGCGATGCCGACCGGGTTTCGGAGCCGATCCGACGCCGCTTCCCGGTACGGAATGGTCAACCACCACCGGGAGGAGTCACCGTCCATCGCCCGGTTGAACGCGCTGGTGGAGGCGAACCTACGCGCAGCCGGCATCGCCGTTCCGAGTCAGTGACTTCCGCCTTCCATGACGTCCTTGGTGACGACCTCGGTCTCGTAGAAGCAGAAGTGGTCCTTGATCGCGGCGACTTCGGGCCGGGGCTCCGGGTAGGCCCACACCAGGTCGGCGGCGCCGGGATGCGACCAGTAGGAGGCATCCCCCTTGAACGGACAGTGCGTGCGGGAGTCCGAGGGCGTGAGCAGATCCGTAAGGACGTCCTCCGGCGGCAGGTAGTAGCGGACCGGGCAGCCCGTCTCGCGCAGTACGAGCGGGCGGCGGCTCTCGGCGAGCACCTGCCCGTCCCGGATCACGCGCACATGCTCGGTGCCGGGCTCCACGGTGATGCGGTGTCCTCGGGTGACAGTCATGCCGGTATCAGCGGTGGGGGCGACGGGTTTCTTCCCTCCGCTCCTTTGCTCTGCCCCTTTGTGGAGTGTCAGTGGCGGCTCGTACGGTAGGCGCATGAACATCTGCGTCTTCCTCTCCGCCGCCGAACTCGACGCCCGCTACACCCGGCCCGCGCGGGAGTTCGCCGAACTGCTCGGCAAGGGAGGGCACACCCTGGTCTGGGGAGGCTCCGAGAGCGGGCTGATGAAGGTCGTCGCCGACGGGGTGCAGGAGTCCGGCGGGCGGCTGGTCGGTGTCTCGGTGGACTTCCTGGCGGCGAAGGCCCGTACGAACGCCGACGAGATGGTGATCGCACGCGATCTGGCCGAGCGCAAGGCACTGCTCCTGGAGAAGTCCGACGCCGTCGTGATCATGGTCGGCGGGACCGGGACGCTCGACGAGGCCACCGAGATCCTGGAGCTCAAGAAGCACGGCAAGCACACCAAGCCCGTCGTCCTGCTGAACACGGCCGGTTTCTACGACGGCCTGAAGGAGCAGTTCCGGCGTATGGAGGACGAGGGCTTCCTGCCGATGCCCCTCACCGAGCTGGTCTTCTTCGCGGAGGACGGCGTGGGCGCGCTCGCCTACCTGGAGGAGTCGGCCGGAGTGCGGTGATGGGAGCATGGGGGCCATGCCTACTCACCTCATCACCGGTGCCGGTTCCGGCATCGGAGCAGCCGTCGCCCGCCGCCTCCACGAGCGCGGTGACGAACTCTGGCTGCTGGCCCGCGACGCGGGCCGCGCCAAGGAGCTGGCCGCGCTCCACCCGGGGGCGCGCACGCTCGTCGGAGACCTGGGCAACCCCGACCGGCTCTCCTGGGCGTTCGGCCAGCAGACCATGCCCGACCGGCTTGACTCCGTCCTGCACATCGCGGGCGTCGTCGAGCTCGGCCCGATCGGCGACCTCACCCCCAAGGCCTGGCACTTCCAGCTCAACGCCAACCTGATCTCCCCCGCCGAGATCACCCGTCTCCTGCTGCCGCAGCTCCGTGTCGCCCACGGCCACGTCGTCTTCGTGAACTCGGGCGCCGGACTCAGCGCGCACGCCGAGTGGGGTGCGTACGCGGCGAGCAAGCACGGTCTGAAGGCCCTCGCCGACTCTCTGCGCCACGAGGAGCACGGGAACGGGGTCCGGGTGACGTCCGTCTATCCGGGGCGCACGACCAGCCCCATGCAGGCCAAGGTCCACCAGCAGGAGGGCAAGGAGTACGACCCCTCCCGGTGGATCGACCCGGATTCCGTGGCCACCACGATCCTGATGGCGATCGACCTGCCGCGCGACGCCGAGATCAACGACCTGACGGTCCGCCCGGGCCGCTGACGGGGGCCTCCGGGCACGGGCCGTAGGCTTCCGGCGTGAGCGAGAAGAGCAAGTTCAGCGGGTGTCCGGCCACCGGAATCGGGTCCATGCCGGGCGGCGACGCCCGGGAGGCGGCGAAGACCGTCACCGGATCCTTCGCCGACGGCCAGGGCATGCCGTATCTGGCGGAGCTGCCCGCCCGCGGACCGGGCGCGGACATGACCGGGCGGACCATCGGGATGCTCGTCGAGATGTTCGGCCATGTCGAGCCCAGCGGCTGGCGGATCAGCGACCGGCCCGGCCGTGACACCCGCCGGGCCCGTTCCTGGCTCGGCGAGGATCTCGACGCGTTCGAGGAGTTCACCCAGGGTTACGAGGGGCTGGTCAAGGTCCAGGCCGTGGGCCCCTGGACGCTGGCCGCCGGGCTCGAACTGCGCGGCGGCGAGGCCATGCTCGGAGACCCGGGCGCCTGCCGTGACCTGGCGGGTTCGCTGGCGGAGGGGCTGCGCGGGCACCTCGCGGAGGTACGGCGCAGAGTGCCCGGCGCCGAGGTGGTCCTCCAGCTCGACGAACCGTCCCTGACCGCCGTGCTGCTGGGGCGAGTCAGGTCGGCGAGCGGCTACCGGACCTACCGGGCCGTGGACCGGCAGATCGTCGAGGCGGGCCTGCGTGACGTGCTGGCGGTGAACGGCGACGCGCCGACCGTCGTCCACTCCTGCGCGCCCGAGGTGCCCTTCGCCCTGCTGCGCCGGGCCGGCGCGGACGCCGTCTCGTTCGATTTCTCGCTGCTCACCGAGCGTGAGGAGGAGGCGATCGGGGAAGCCGTCGAGGGCGGCACCCAGCTGTTCCTCGGAGTGGTGCCCGGCACCGACGCGGCCTCGGACGGATTGTCAGACCCTGGCGGTAGCGTCATGGGTGTCAGGACGCTGTGGAGCAGGCTGGGGCTGAATCCGGGGACTCTCGCCGAGTCCGTCGTGGTCACCCCGTCGTGCGGGCTCGCGGGGGCTTCGCCCGCGTACGCGCGTGCCGCGCTCGCCCACTGCGCCCGGGCCGCGAGATCGCTCGCAGACAACCCTGAGTAACGGGGCACGGGTCAACGGGAGGACAGGACGATGGCCGGCGAACAGCAGGCGCAGCAGATCGCGGTGCCGGCGCAGGCACAGGAGCGGCACGCACTCCTCGCCGAGCAGGTCGAGGAGCACCGCTTCCGGTACTACGTGAAGGACCAGCCGGTCGTCAGCGACGCCGAGTTCGACCGGCTGATGCGCGAGCTGGAAGCGATCGAGGAGCAGTATCCACAGCTGCGTACGCCGGATTCGCCGACCCAGAAGGTCGCCGGGCCGTACCGGACGGAGTTCACCTCCGTCGAGCACCGCGAACGCATGCTCTCGCTGGACAACGCCTTCGACGACCTGGAGCTCGCGGCCTGGGCCGAGCGCGTCGCCAAGGACGTCGGCAGGGGCGGCTACCACTTCCTGTGCGAGCTGAAGGTCGACGGCCTCGCGGTCAATCTCACCTACGAGCACGGCAGACTGACCCGCGCGGCGACCCGCGGCGACGGCCGCACCGGCGAGGACATCACGCCCAATGTCCGTACGATCGCCGAGATCCCGCACCGGCTGAAGGGCGAGCGCATCCCCGAGCTCGTCGAGATCCGCGGCGAGGTGTTCTTCCCGATGGAAGCCTTCGAGGAGCTCAACGCCCGGCTGGTGGAGGCCGACGACAAGCCCTTCGCCAACCCGCGGAACGCGGCGGCCGGCTCCTTGCGGCAGAAGGACCCCAAGGTCACCGCCACCCGCCCGCTGCACATGGTGGTGCACGGGATCGGTGCCCGCGAGGGCTTCGCCATCGACCGTCTCTCGCAGGCGTACGACCTGCTGCACGAGTGGGGCCTGCCCACCGCCAAGCACAACAGGGTCGTGGACTCCATCGACGGCGTACGGGAGTTCATCGCCTACTTCGGTGAGCACCGGCACTCCGTGGAGCACGAGATCGACGGCGTCGTCGTCAAGCTCGACGAGATCCCGCTCCAGGGCCGGCTGGGCTCCACCTCCCGGGCCCCGCGCTGGGCGATCGCCTGGAAGTACGCGCCGGAGGAGGTCAACACCAAGCTGGTGAACATCCGGGTCGGCGTCGGACGCACCGGCAGGGTCACCCCGTACGCCCAGGTCGAGCCCGTCGAAGTAGCCGGTTCCGAAGTCGAGTTCGCCACCCTGCACAACCAGAACGTGGTGAAGGCGAAGGGCGTCCTCATCGGCGACACGGTCGTGCTGCGCAAGGCGGGCGACGTCATCCCGGAGATTCTGGGACCGGTCGTCGATCTGCGCGACGGCAGCGAGCGGCCTTTCGTGATGCCGGCCGAGTGCCCCGAGTGCGGTACGGCGCTGCGCCCCATGAAGGAGGGCGACATCGACCTCCGCTGTCCCAACGCCCGTTCCTGCCCGGCCCAGTTGCGTGAGCGTGTCGCCTATCTCGCGGGCCGCAAATGCCTGGACATCGACCACTTCGGCTATGTGGCCGCCGCTGCCCTGACCAAGCCGCTGGAGCCCGCCGAGCCCCCCCTGCTCGACGAAGGGGACCTCTTCGGGCTGACGGTCGAGCAGCTCCTGCCGATCCGGGCCTATGTCCTGGACCAGGACAGCGGACTGCCCAAGCGTGACCCGAAGACCGGCGAGGAGAAGATCGCCACGGTCTTCGCCAACCAGCAGGGCGAGCCGAAGAAGAACGCCCTGGGGATGCTGGAGGGGATCGCCGCGGCCAAGGCGGCCCCGCTGGCCCGGATTCTCACGGGGCTCTCGATCCGGCACGTGGGTCCGGTCGCCGCCGAGGAGCTGGCCCGTCAGTTCCGTTCCATCGACCGGATCGACGAGGCGTCGGAGGAGGAGCTCGCCGCTGCCGACGGGGTCGGTCCCATCATCGCCGCCTCCGTCAAGGAGTGGTTCGCACAGGACTGGCACCGCGAGATCCTGCGCAAGTGGCGGGAGTCCGGGGTCCGTATGGAGGACGAGGGCGCGGGCCAGGACGAGGGACCCCGCCCGCTGGAGGGGCTCACCGTGGTCGTCACCGGCACGCTGGCCTCCCACACCAGGGACGGCGCGAAGGACGCGCTGCAGAGCCGGGGCGCGAAAGTGACCGGATCCGTCTCGAAGAAGACCTCCTTCGTGGTGGTGGGGGACAACCCGGGCTCGAAGTACGACAAGGCGATGCAGCTGAAGGTGCCCGTGCTCGACGAGGACGGCTTCGCCGTCCTGCTCGGGCAGGGGCCGGACGCGGCGCGCGAGGCAGCGGTGCCGGCCGAGGGTTAGGGCCTGTCCGGCGGATCGATACGCCATCGACATGCCATCAGGGAGTGGCCGAGGAGGAGCGGGGAAAGAAAGCGGACAAGAGGGCGCGAGTGGTCCGGCCATCGGCCGGCGCCACCCGTTCGGCGCATACCAGAAGCTGACGGATCGCCGGTTCGCATTCGAGCAAGAGCTGTAGAGCGCTGCCCGTGGAGGCCCTCCGCGGCCTACTGTTGAGCGTGCACCTGCCGTGCACGGCTGCGTGGTGGGAATTGGTTCGTGGCGGCATGAAAGCGGCGGCCATCCTGTGACATCTGCACTGCCGGCTGTGAGAGGGACGGAATGAAACCGACCGAGAGCGCCGCACCGGTGTCGCGGCTGCAAGGTTTCGTCGGCCTCACGCCCCGGGTGGGAGCCGTCGTTGTGGCGATCGCGACCATCCAGCTCGCGACCGGCTTCTACCGCACGGTGCAGGACGGTCACGCGCTCTTCCCGGACGGCACGGCGGGCTGGTCGCTGGCCCTGCTCACCGGAATCATCGTCGGCCACCTGGTCGCGCTCGGGCGCGACCGCTGGTGGGGCGGCACGGGTTCCGGGGCCGCTCTCACCCTGGCCGTGCTGCTCGTCTACGGCTGGGTGCCCGCGGGCCTGGTCAGCCTGGTCGTCGTGGTGCTCGTCGGGACGGCCCGCCGGCACCGCTGGTGGCAGGGGATGCTCCACGGCGCCGTGGACATACTGGGCATCGGCGCCGCGGCCCTCGTCCTCGCCGCCTTCGGCGAGGTGCCGACCGTCGAAAGGCCCTGGCGGCCACTCGACTGGGGCATCGACGCCCTGCCGGAAGTGTTCCTCGCCGCCTCCACCTATCTCCTCGTCACCCGGGTCCTGCTGTGGTACGCCCGCGCGCCGCAGGGCGGCGGGCTGCCGACGATCGCCCGTACGGCCCTGCTCCGCCAGGGACTTGTGGCGGTCGCCCTGCTCGGGATCGCCCCGCTGATCTGCGTCGTCGCCGTGGCCATGCCCGTACTGCTGCCGCTCTTCGCCGTTCCGCTGATCGCCCTGGACTCCACGCTCTGGATCGCCCGCGCACGGGCCGAGGAGCAGCTGCGCGACCCGCTGACCGGGCTGCCCAACCGGCAGTGGCTCCTCGAAAGGACCTGGACGGCGCTGGAGGAGGCCGAGAGTATCGGCTCCCGGTCCGCGCTCGTCCTGATCGACCTCGACCGGTTCCGCGCGGTCAACGACACCCTCGGCCATCTGGCCGGGGACCGGCTGCTCCTGCAGATAGCGGACCGGCTGCGGCTGGCCCTGCCCCGCGGCGCGGAGGCCGCGCGCCTCGGTGGCGACGAGTTCGCCGTACTGCTGCCGACCGCGGACTCCACGACGAGCGCCCAGCGCGTGGCCCGTCATCTGGTCGCGGAGCTGTCGTCGCCGCTCGACCTCGACGGCCTCACCCTGGTGCTGGAGGCGAGCGCGGGGGTCGCCGTCTACCCCGACCACGCGCTGGATGCCGAAGGGCTGCTCAGACGCGCGGACGTGGCCATGTACCAGGCCAAGCGGGACCGTACGGGCGTCGAGGTGTACGAGTCGAAGCGGGACAGCAACACCCCGGACCGGCTCGGCCTGCTCGGTGATCTGCGGCGCGCCCTCGACGCGGGCGAGGTGGAGCTGCACTACCAGCCGAAGGTGCGCTTCGACGGCCAGGTGGCCGGTCTGGAGGCCCTGGTCCGCTGGGTGCACCCGGAGCGCGGGCGGGTCCCCCCGGACGAGTTCATCGCGATCGCCGAGTCCTCCGGCCTGATGCCCCACCTCACCGAGTACGTCCTGGAGACGGCGCTCGCCCAGGTCGCCCGCTGGCGGGCCCAGGGGCTGTACGTACCGGTCGCGGTCAACGTCTCCCCGCGCGACGTCCACACGCCCGGTTTCGCGGGCAGCGTCGCCGCCCGGCTCGCCCGGCACGGCGTCCCGGCGGGCGCCCTTCAGCTGGAGATAACGGAACACGTGCTGCTGGAGGACCCGCAGCGCGCCGCGGACACGCTCGCCGGGCTGACCGGGCACGGCGTGAAGATGTCCCTGGACGACTTCGGCACCGGCTACTCCTCGCTGGTCCATCTCCGGAAGCTGCCGGTCAGCGAACTCAAGATCGACCGTTCGTTCGTCGCCCGGCTGGCCATCGACAACGAGGACGCGGAGATCGTCCGCTGCACCATCGACCTGGCGCATTCACTCGGCCTGCTGGTCGTGGCGGAGGGCGTCGAGGACGACGAGACCTGGGAGCGGCTGCGGGACCTGCAGTGCGACGCGGTGCAGGGCTGGCTGGTGGCCGCCGCGATGCCGCCGCAGGAGACGACGGCCTGGCTGCGGGCGCGCGGCGAGCACGGGTGGCGGCGGCCTGCGGAGCTGGAGGCGGCGGCCAGGGCCGCGGCGGCGAGTGGTGCGGCGGTGGTTCCCGAGCTGGAGCACCGGCCCACGGGGCGTGCGGTGTCCGGGCCCGCGGGGGTCGACCGGTAGCCCCCGGTGGCCGCTTTGTGCGCAATCTCGGGGCGGGCTTGAATTTGAGGCCCGGGCGACCCCATAGGATTGGGCCAAAACCACACACCAAACCCTGAGGATCGCTGCATGCCTGGCATCACGCGCGAGGAGGTCGCCCACCTCGCCCGGCTGGCGCGTCTGGAGCTGAAGGGCGAAGAGCTCGATCACTTCGCCGGTCAGCTCGACGACATCATCGGCGCGGTCGCCCGCGTCTCCGAGGTCGCCGACCAAGACGTACCGCCGACCTCCCACCCGCTGCCGCTGACCAACGTCATGCGCGCGGACGAGGTCCGTCCGTCGCTCACCCCCGCGCAGGCGCTCTCCGGCGCCCCGGCCCAGGAGCAGCAGCGTTTCAAGGTGCCGCAGATCCTGGGGGAGGACTAAAAGTCATGACGGACATCAGCACCATCATCAAGCTGACCGCAGCCGAGATCGCCGCGAAGATCGCTTCCGGTGAGCTCACGGCCGTCGAGGTCACCGAGGCCCACCTGGCCCGGATCGACGCGATCGACGAGAAGGTCCACGCCTTCCTCCACGTCGACCGCGAGGGCGCGCTCGCGCAGGCCCGCGCCGTCGACGCCAAGAGGGCCGCGGGCGAGAAGCTCGGCCCGCTGGCCGGCGTCCCGCTCGCACTCAAGGACATCTTCACCACGAAGGACATGCCGACCACCGTCGGCTCGAAGATCCTCGAGGGCTGGATCCCGCCGTACGACGCGACGCTGACGCAGAAGCTCAGGGCCGCCGACGTCGTCATCCTCGGCAAGACCAACATGGACGAGTTCGCCATGGGGTCCTCCACCGAGAACAGCGCCTACGGCCCGACCGGCAACCCGTGGGACCTCACCCGCATCCCGGGCGGCTCGGGCGGCGGCTCCTCGGCCGCGCTCGCCTCCTACGAGGCCCCGCTCGCCATCGGTACGGACACCGGCGGCTCCATCCGCCAGCCCGCGTCCGTCACCGGCACCGTCGGCGTCAAGCCCACCTACGGCGGCGTCTCCCGCTACGGCATGGTGGCGTTCTCCAGCTCCCTCGACCAGGGCGGCCCCTGCGCCCGTACGGTCCTGGACGCGGCCCTGCTCCACGAGGTCATCGCAGGACACGACCCGATGGACTCGACGTCCATCGACGCCCCGGTCCCGCCGGTCGTCGAGGCCGCGCGCAACGGCTCCGTACAGGGCATGCGCGTCGGCGTCGTCAAGCAGTTCTCGGGCGAGGGCTACCAGGCCGGTGTCGTCCAGCGCTTCAACGAGTCGGTCGAGCTGCTGAAGTCGCTCGGTGCCACGATCGTCGAGCTGGACTGCCCGTCCTTCGACCTGGCCCTGTCGGCGTACTACCTGATCGCGCCGTCCGAGTGCTCCTCGAACCTGGCCCGCTTCGACGCCATGCGTTACGGCCTGCGGGTCGGCGACGACGGCACGAAGTCCGCCGAGGACGTCACCGCGCTCACCCGCGAGGCCGGCTTCGGCGACGAGGTCAAGCGCCGCATCATCCTCGGTACGTACGCGCTCAGCTCCGGCTACTACGACGCGTACTACGGCTCGGCGCAGAAGGTCCGCACCCTCATCACCCAGGACTTCGCGAAGGCGTTCGAGCAGGTGGACGTCATCGTCTCGCCGACGACGCCCACCACCGCCTTCCCGATCGGCGAGCGTGCCGACGACCCGATGGCGATGTACCTCGCGGACCTGTGCACCATTCCGACCAACCTCGCGGGCAATTCCGCCATGTCGCTGCCCTGCGGTCTGGCACCGGAGGACGGCCTGCCGGTGGGGCTGCAGATCATCGCGCCCGCCATGAAGGACGACCGCCTGTACAAGGTCGGAGCCGCCGTCGAGGCCGCCTTCGTGCAAAAGTGGGGACACCCGCTGCTTGAGGAGGCTCCGTCGCTGTGAGTGCCATGGCAAAGAAGGCCAAGAACTTCAAGAAGTCGAAGACCGGGCTGTACGTAGCGCTCGGCAGCACCGCGTTCGGTGCGATCAGCGTCGCCAAGCAGGCGAAGCTCGCGCGCAACGACAACGACATGCTGCGGCTGATCGACGCCGCGGTGTCCGCCGCGGCCATCGTCACCGGCCTCGCGATCCTCTATCGCGAACTGAAGCGTCTCGGCGACGACGACGTCCTGCTGGGCTGAGAGGGAAAGTTTCACCGTGACTGTCATTGACCTGGAGTCGTACGAGGACGCCCTCGCGACGTACGACCCCGTCATGGGCCTCGAAGTCCATGTCGAGCTCGGCACCAAGACCAAGATGTTCTGCGGCTGCTCCACGGAGCTCAAGCAGGACGCCAACTCGCAGACCTGCCCGGTCTGTCTCGGGCTGCCCGGCGCGCTGCCGGTCGTCAACGAGATCGGCGTCGAGTCCGCGATCAAGATCGGCCTCGCACTGAACTGCGAGATCGCCGAGTGGTGCCGCTTCGCCCGGAAGAACTACTTCTATCCGGACATGCCGAAGAACTTCCAGACCTCCCAGTACGACGAGCCGATCGCCTTCAACGGCTATCTGGACGTCCAGCTGGAGGACGGCGAGATCTTCCGCGTGCAGATCGAGCGCGCCCACATGGAGGAGGACACCGGCAAGTCGACGCACGTCGGCGGTGCCACCGGCCGTATCCACGGCGCGTCCCACTCCCTGCTCGACTACAACCGCGCGGGCATCCCGCTCATCGAGATCGTCACCAAGCCGATCGAGGGTGCGGGCGAGCGCGCTCCCGAGGTCGCCAAGGCGTACGTCGCCGAGCTCCGCGAGCTCATCAAGGCGCTCGGTGTCTCGGAAGCCCGGATGGAAATGGGGCAGATGCGCTGCGACGTGAACCTGTCGCTGCGGCCCCACGGCCGCGAGGCGTTCGGTACGCGCTCCGAGACGAAGAACGTGAACTCGCTGCGTTCCGTCGAGCGTGCCGCCCGCTTCGAGATCCAGCGCCACGCCGCGGTGCTCAACTCCGGCGGCACGATCGTGCAGGAGACCCGGCACTTCCACGAGGAGGACGGCTCCACCACGGCCGGCCGCATCAAGGACAACGCCGAGGACTACCGCTACTTCCCGGAGCCGGACCTCGTGCCCGTCGCCCCGGCCCGTGAATGGGTCGAGGAGCTCCGCAAGGGCCTCCCCGAGCTGCCGCGGCTGCGCCGCGCGCGGCTCAAGGAGGAGTGGGGCGTCTCCGAGCACGACATGCAGTCCATCCTCAACGCGGGCGCGGTCGACCTGATCGTCGCCACGACGGAGGCGGGCGCTCCGGCGGACCAGGCCCGCAAGTGGTGGATGGGCGAGCTCGCCCGTAACGCCAACGAGACCGGCCGCGGTCTCGACGAGCTGGGTGTCACACCCGCGCAGGTCGCCAGGGTCGCCGAGCTCGTCACCTCGGGCGACCTCAACGACAAGCTGGCCCGCCAGGTCCTGGAGGGTGTCCTCGCGGGCGAGGGCGACCCGGACACCGTCGTCGAGAAGCGCGGCCTGAAGGTCGTCTCGGACGAGGGTGCGCTGGGCACGGCCGTGGACGAGGCCATCGCCGCCAACGCGGCCATCGCGGACAAGATCCGCGGCGGCAAGGTCGCTGCGGCCGGTGCGCTCGTCGGCGCGGTCATGAAGGCCACCCGCGGCCAGGCGGACGCGGCGCGTGTGCGCGAGCTGATCCTGGAGAAGCTCGGCGTCGAAGGCTGACCTTCCGGCGTACCGATGTACGCGAAGGGGCGGTGCACCCGGATTTCCGGGCGTGCCGCCCCTTCGCGCGTTCCCCTTCGCGCACCCCGCGACACCGCGCCCGGACGTGTGGGGTCCCGGGCGGAGTTGGACTTTTCGGGCCGCCTGTTGGACGTTCACCGCTGTGCCGTACGGCGGTCTTCCGGCCGCCACCTCGCTTGGTTAGTTTCCCGCCGTACGACCGATTCGGGAGGCTCACTTGACCACGGACATTTCACGGCGACGGCTCTTCGCACTCGGAGGCGGCGCGCTCGGCGCAGCGGCAGCCGGATCGTTCCTGCCGCCATCGCTCCAGGCCGCCATCGCCGCGCAGCCCGCCGCCCCGGCGGGGTCCGGCGGTGGGCTCGACGACATCAGGCACGTGGTGATCCTGATGCAGGAGAACCGGTCCTTCGACCACTACTTCGGGATGCTGCGCGGTGTACGCGGCTTCGGCGACCGCAACGCCATCGAGCTCCCCTCGGGGAAGCCCGTCTTCGAGCAGCCGGGCCCGCTGGGCACGACCGTGCTGCCGTTCCCGGTGCGCGGGGCCGCCGAGACGCAGAAGAAGGACCTCCAGTACATCGGCGCGCTGGACCACTCCTGGAGCGGCGGCGGCCGGGCCTGGGCCGGCGGGTGGATGAGCGGCTGGGTGACCACGAAGACGGCCGCCACGATGGCGTACTACGACCGCCGTGACATTCCGCTGCACTACGAACTGGCCGACACCTTCACGGTGTGCGACGCCTACCACTCCTCGATCCACACCTCGACGAGCCCCAACCGCAACCACCTGTGGAGCGGGAAGACGGGTTTCGAGGCGAGCGGCAAGCGGGCCGTCGGCAACGACGCGTACAACGAGGGCACACACCCCGGGTACGGCTGGAGCACCTACGCGGAGCGTCTTGAGGCCGCGGGGCACAGCTGGCAGACGTACACGGAGTGGGAGAACTTCACCGACAACCAGATCGAGTTCTTCGCCACCTTCAAGGCGATTGCCCGCAAGGCCCTCGCGAAGACCGGCGGGCACACGTTCATGGAGGCCTTCTACGCGGACGTCCGTGACGCGGCCGACACGAACGAGCGGGAGCGTCTGCTCGGGCTGCTGGAGGAGGGCGTCGCCACGCTGTCCGATGCGGAGCGGAGCCTCTTCGAGCGCGGGCTGCGGCGGGTGGAGACGGGCACACTGGCCGACCGGTTCGCCGAGGACGTGGCCGCGGGGACGCTGCCCGAGGTCTCCTACCTGGTGCCTTCGGCCGTGGACTCCGAGCACCCGAGCGTGTCCTCCCCGGTCCACAGCGCGACGATCCTGTACAAGGTCCTCGACGCGCTGGGCAGGAACCCCGAGGTGTGGCGGCACACCGCCGTCCTCATCAACTACGACGAGAACGACGGTTTCTTCGATCACGTCCCGCCGCCGGTCGCGCCTCCCGAGGCGGCCGAGGAGTGGTGGGAGGGCAAGCCCACCGGTCTCGGTGTGCGGGTGCCGCTCCTCGTCGTCTCGCCGTGGACCATCGGGGGCTACGTCTGCTCCGAGGTCTTCGACCACACCTCCGTGATCCGCTTCCTGGAGCGGTGGACCGGGGTGAAGGAGCCGAACATCGGCGAGTGGCGGCGCGCGGTCACCGGCGATCTCACCTCCGCCTTCGACTTCTCGCGGGGCGGGCGGCAGCCGGAGGTGGACCGTCCTGCGGCCATTCCGCCGTTCAGCGGGCGCTGGCAGCCGAAGCCGCCGGCCGTCCAGCGGATGCCCGTACAGGAGCCCGGGACGCGCCCCGCACGGCCGCTGCCCTACCAGCCGGACGCGCAGGCGTGGGTCACGGACGGGGCGGTGCAGGTGGACCTCAGCAATACGGGGCGCTCGTCGGCGCACTTCGCGCTCTATCCGTACGCCGGTGAGTTCCCCGCCCCGCAGCACCGGGATGTAAGGGGCACGGCTCAATGGACGGTGCCCCTTACCGGGGACGCCTACCGGTTCACGATCACCGGGCCGAACGGCTTCCGCCGCGAGTTCGCGGGCACGGCCGGTGGCGACGCGGAGGTCGGCTCGCGGCTCGACGCCCACGAGCGCGACCTCTACCTCACCCTGCGTAACACGGGAGAGCGGACGCTCACCTTCACCGTGCGGCCCCTCGGGTACGTCGACGAGGAGGACCTGCGCGGCTGGACCCGCCGCATCACGGTGAAGCCGGGCCGCAGCCGTACGGTCGTGCACTCGGCGGCCGACGCACGCGGCTGGTACGACCTCGCGGTCACGGTCGACGGGGACGCGGCGTTCCGGCGGCGGCTGATGGGCCACATCGAGAACGGCAGGGCGAGCGTCTCGGGCTAGGGGGAAACGCTCAGTGGGCGGGTGCCGGACCGGCACCCGCCCATTCGTGTGCCATGGGGCCGGTGAGACCGGTGGGGCGTGTAGGGAAGAGATCAAGCCCTGTGAGCATGGCCACGAAAGGGGCAAAGGATCACGTTTGGCTGTCAGAGTGACTGTTCTCAGGTCATGTGTTCTTTAAAGGGACGTTTCGGTTATCTACTGATTTCGGTTACCTCCTGATAAAGATCCACGAACCCCCAGGGAGCACGTACGTTGGCTGCCATTGCCCGCTGGTGTCTCAGGCACCGGCTCGTCGCCGTCCTCATCTGGCTGTTCGCCCTCGGTGGCGCAGCCACCGCAGCGGGTTTCGCGGGTTCGGCCTACTCCAACGACTACGAGGTGCCCGGCACCGAGTCCGGTCGTGCCACCGAACTCCTCCAGCAGGGCTTCAAGGATCTCGGCGGTGACACCGACACCGTCGTCTGGCACACCAGCGGCTCCACCGTCCGGGCCACCGACGTCGAACAGACGATGACCAAGACCCTCCACGCGATCGAGGAACTGCCGGGAGTCGGCGGCGTCACCGGTCCCTACGGCTCGGCCGGCGCCGCGCAGATCAGCGCGGACGGCCACACCGCCTACGCCACGGTCACCTTCGACCAGCAGGCCGACGACATCGCGCCCGAGCAGGCGCAGGCCCTCGTCGACACCGCGAAGGCGGCGGAGAGCGACGGACTGGAGGTCGAGCTCGGCGGCACCGCCGTCGCCCTCACCGAAGCGCCGTCGGTCCACCTCAGCGAGGCCATCGGGGTCGTCGTCGCCGCGGTCGTCCTCTTCCTCGCCTTCGGCTCGCTCGCCGCGAGCATGCTGCCCATCGCCACCGCGCTCGTCTCCGTCGGCACGGCCTACGCGGGCATCGTGCTGCTCGGCCATGTGATGACGGTCGCCGACTTCGCGCCGATGCTCGGCATGCTGATCGGGCTCGGCGTCGGCATCGACTACGCGCTGTTCATCGTCACCCGGCACCGCAGAGGACTGCGGCGCGGTCTGTCGGTCACGGACGCGGCCCAGAACGCCGTCGCGACGACCGGACGGGCCGTCGTCTTCGCCGGGGCCACCGTCTGTATCGCGCTGCTCGGCATGCTCATCCTGCGGCTCGGCTTCCTCAACGGCGTCGCGATCGCAGCCTCGCTCACCGTCGTACTGACCGTCGCCGCCTCCGTGACCCTGCTGCCCGCACTGCTGTCCTTCATCGGAATGCGTGCGCTGAGCAGGCGCGAGCGCAGGGAGCTCGCCGAGAAGGGGCCGCAGCCCGAGCTGCCCATCGGCTTCGCGGCCCGCTGGTCCGCTTTCGTGGAACGGCACCCCAAGCTGCTCGGGGCGGTCGCCGCCGTCGTGATGCTGGTCCTGGCCCTGCCCACGTTCGGTCTGCATCTGGGCACGTCCGACCAGGGCAACAACCCCGCCACGGCCACCACCCGGCAGGCGTACGACCTGCTGGGCGAGGGCTTCGGGCCCGGGGTCAACGGGCCGCTGACGATCGCCGCGCAGCTGGACGGCGCGGACGACCGGCTCGCCCTGGACGCGCTGCCCGCCACGCTGCGGGGCACCGAGGGCGTCGCGTCGGTCAGCCCTGTGACGTACAACAGCAGCGGCGACACGGCGTTCGTCACCGTCGTACCGGACTCGGCGCCGCAGTCGCAGCAGACCAGCGAGCTGGTCGACCGGCTGCGGGCGGACGTGCTGCCCGAGGCGCTGGACAACACCTCGCTCCAGGCGCATGTGGGCGGTGTGACAGCCAGTTACGACGACTTCGCCGAGATCATCATCGGCAAGCTGCCGCTCTTCGTCGGCGTGGTCATCGCGCTCGGCTCTCTGCTTCTGCTGCTGGCCTTCCGTTCCCTCGGCATTCCGCTGAAGGCCGCCGCGATGAACGTGGCAGCCGTCGCCTCCTCCTTCGGGGTCGTGGTCGCGATCTTCCAGTGGGGGTGGGGGAGCGAACTGCTCGGGCTCGGCAGCGCGGGCCCGATCGAACCCTTCCTGCCGGTGATCATGGTTTCGGTGCTCTTCGGGCTCTCGATGGACTACCAGGTCTTCCTGGTCGGCCGGATGTACGAGGAGTGGCTGGAGACCGGCGACAACCGGCGGGCGGTCCGGGTCGGCCTCGCCGAGACCAGCCGGGTGATCAACTCGGCAGCCGTGATCATGATCTCGGTCTTCCTCGCCTTCGTGCTCAGTGGTGACCGCGTCATCGCGATGTTCGGTATCGCGCTCGCCGTGGCGGTCGCACTGGACGCGTTCGTCCTGCGCACGCTGCTGGTGCCGGCGCTGATGCACATGCTGGGCGGCGCGAACTGGTGGCTGCCCGGCTGGCTGGACCGGCGGCTGCCGCGGATCAGCATCGAGGCGCCGGACTGCGGCGTGGACCATGCGAAGATCCCGGGGACGCGGACGAGCGAGGACGGCGAACCGGTGTCGCAGCCCGTTGAGCCCGTTCAGCCCGTTCAGCCCGTTCACTGAGATGAGACCGAAGGAGCACGATGTTCGCGATATCCCTGGGTGACGACGGGGCGGAGCTGCGCCCGCTGGAGACCTGGCAGGCGCAGGAGTTCCTGAGCCATATGGACCGGGCGCGCGGGCTCGTCGACCCCTGGATCCCGTTCGCCGCAGCCGCCACCGACCTCGATTCGGCGCGGGCCCTGCTCCAGCGGTACGCGGACAGCCAGGCGGCCGACACCGGACGGCTCTACGGCATCTGGCTGGACGGCACGCTGGTCGGCGGAGTCCTCTTCCGGATCTTCGACGCCAGAACCGGCAACTGCGAGGTCGGCTGCTGGCTCGAACCGGCGGGGGAGGGGCGTGGCCTCGTCACCCGGGCGATGCGGAAGCTGATCGACTGGGCGGTCGACGTACGTGGCATGCACCGGGTGGAGTGGGTCGCCTCCTCGGCCAACACGCGCAGTGTCGCGGTCGCTAAGCGGCTCGGGATGACGCTCGACGGTGTGATGCGCGAGGGCTACCTCTACCAGGGGACGCGGCACGACTCGGAGATCTGGGCCGTACTGGCGCCGGAATGGCGTGCTCAGCGGGGCTGACGGCGGTGCTCAGCGGGGTTGACCGCCGTGCGGCGCCAAAACGTTAAGAGGGTTCTCATCCGGGACACCTAGCGTGCGGCGCATGAACACCTCCTCCCCCAAGACCTCCACCGCTCCCGCCGTCGACGACGACCGCGAGGAGACCACGGCGACCGACGAGAGCGCCGTGAAGGACACCAAGGACATCAAGGACACGAAGGACGTCAAGGGCGCGGAGGCCCCTGCCGGGGCCTCCGCCACCGATGCCGACACCGATGCCGACACCGACGCCGATGTCGCCGACGATGACGACGCGGACCTGGAGCTCGACGCGTACGACGAGGCCGAGGCGACCGCGGCCTCGGGGTTCGGCGCGGGCGCCGCGGCCGTCGTAGCCGCCGGGCTCGGCGTCGTCTCGCTCACGGGCGGCTGGACCAGCCGGATCGCCGCCGAGCGGGAGACCCTGATCGGTCAGATCAAAACCTCCGGTGGTGGCAGCCCCGCCCAGCAGATCTCCGAGATCTACGCGGACGCCTGGCACACCACCGCCCTGGTCAACGGCCTGTTCGCACTGGTCGCCCTGCTGGTCGGCGTGTTCGTCCTCGTACGCCCGGCCTTCGGAGCGCCCGCCACGCGCCCGCAGCCCGGCTGGATCCGCGCCGTCGCCCTGGCGGGTGTCGTGCTCGGCGTACTCGGTGTACTGATCTCCGTCGGCATGTACTTCGACCTGTTCCTCTCGCTGCCCAGCGCGGGCGCACCGGCCGGCGGCTGACGGCGGTCGCCATCGAGGCACCGGCCGGAGCCGACGTACGGCCCCGCGTCCGGTGTCCTGGTGCGCCCGCAGCGGCAGCCGTAGCCGCTGCCGCCGCCCTAGGGCATCCGCCTGGCCTCCGCGGCGCGGTGTACGGCACCGGCCGAGCGCGTCTAAGGCCCCCGCCCCGCGGAGATGCGGCACTCGCCCGATGTGACGACACCCCCTGGTGAACGAGAGTTGTGGCACGGCCGGAACCGGCCCCCGGCCACCGGCCGGGCAGGCCCCCAGGCCGTCGTCACCAGGGAGATAACCATGTACGCGTACGAACTCCACCAGATCCAGGCCGCCGAACTGATGCGCCGGGCCGAGGCGCAGCGCCTGGCGCGGCAGGCGGTGCTCGCCCGTCGCGCGGAGCGCCGTTCCGGACGGGACGACACCGAAGGGCGGGTGAGCGCGGACCCGAGTCGCTTCGCCCACGCCGCGTAGCGATGGCGGCCCTCCTTCCGGCTGCCGTGGTATCGGACCGGTGTGCGATGCTCGGCGGCGTGGAGACCAAGTCCGTCAGCCCCGTGTTCATCGGCCGCGCCGACGAGCTCGCCCTGCTCACCGACGCGCTCGTACGGGCCTCGGCGGGCGAGCCGCAGGCCTTGCTCATCGGTGGCGAGGCGGGCGTCGGAAAGACCCGTCTCGTCGAGGAGTTCCTCGCGGTGGCCGACCGCCGCGACGCGGTCGTGGCCGTCGGCGGCTGCGTCGAAATCGGCGCGGACGGGCTGCCGTTCGCCCCGTTCGCCACGGCACTGCGCGCCTTGCGCCGCACCCTGCCCGAGGAACTGGCCGAGGCGCTGGCCGGCCAGGAGGGCGAACTGGCCCGCCTGCTCCCCGAACTCGGCGACACCGGCAGCGAGTCGGACGACGAGCACGGCACCGCCCGCCTCTTCGAACTCACCGCACGCCTGCTGGAACGCCTCTCCGCCGAACGCGCCGTCGTCCTCGTACTTGAGGACCTGCACTGGGCCGATGCCTCCACCCGTCACCTCCTCGCCTATCTCTTCCGCACCCTGCGCAGCGGTCGCCTCACGGTGATCGGTACCTACCGCGCCGACGACATCCACCGCCGTCACCCCCTGCGCCCGCTCCTCGCGGAGATGGACCGGCTCCGCGCCGTCCAGCGCATCGAACTCGCCCGCTTCACCCGGCCCGAGGTCCGGCGCCAGCTCACCGGCATCCTCGCGGCCACCCCCGAGTCCGCCCTTGTCGACGAGATCTTCGACCGCTCCGACGGAAACGCCTTCTTCGTGGAGGAGCTGGCCCGCAGCGTCGAATGCTGCGGCGACGGCTCCGGCCTCTCCGACTCCCTCCGCGATCTACTCCTCGTACGCGTCGAGGCCCTCTCCGACGACGCCCAGAAGATCGCGCGGATCATTGCCGAGGGCGGCTCCACCGTCGAGCACGAACTGCTCGCCGCCGTCGCCGGTCTGGCCGATGACGACCTCATCGAGGCACTGCGCACCGCCGTCGGCGCCAACCTGCTGCTGCCCGCACCGGACACCGACGGCTACCGCTTCCGGCACTCCCTCGTCCGCGAGGCCGTCAGCGACGACCTGCTGCCCGGCGAGCGCTCGCGCCTCAACCGCCGCTACGCGCAGGCACTGGAAGCCAACCCCTCCCTTGTCCGCGACGACGAACGCGCCACCCGGCTCGCCAGCTACTGGTACGCGGCCCGCGACGCGGCGAAGGCCCTGCCCGCCGTACTGAAGGCATCCGTCGAAGCCCGCCGCCGCTACGCCCACTCCGAGCAGTTCCGCCTGCTGGAACGGGCCATGGAGATCTGGGACGACGTACCCGAAGACGTACGCGACACCCTGCGCCCCCTCGACTACGCGGAGGCCTACCCCGCCTGCGGGTGCGACCCCGCGACCACCCCGCTCCGCTATCTGGACCTGATGGCCGAAGCCACCGTCGCCGCCCGCTTCGGGGGCGACCGCGAAAGGGCCCTGGCCATCTCGAAGAAGGCCATCCGGGTCCTGGAAGGCGAGGACGACCCACTGCGCGCCGCCTGGTTCTGGGTGCAGCGCTCCCGCCTGATGCAGGACCTCACCCGCGGCGACGGCCGCGAGGAACTGGCCATCGCCCAGGACCTCGTCCGTGGCCTGCCCCCGTCCGCCGTGCACGCCGACGTCCTCACCAGCGTCGCCAGTTGGGGAGCCCTGCACCGGCCCGGCGCCGAGACACTCGCCGCCGCCGACCGCGCCGTGGAGTACGCACAGCTCGTCGGTGACGAACACATCGAGCTGTACGCCCGCCTCACCCGGGGCTGGCTCACCGCCGACGCCGGCGGCGTGGACGAAGGCATCGCCGAGCTGTACGCCGTCCGCGACCGGGCCGAGGAACTGCACCTGGTCGGGATCATGGGCCGTGCGAGCATCAACCTTCCCTCCACGCTCGAATCCATGGGCCGCTCCCTGGAGGCCGTGGCCGCCGCCGACCACGGAATCGAGGTCTGCCACAGCCACGGCATCGCCGACACCGAAGCCTGGGTCCGCTCCAACCAGTCGCAGTCCTTCTTCTCCCTCGGGCACTGGGACGAGAGCGGGCGGGCCGCCGACGCGGCCGCCCTGATCGCCCGCTCCCGCAAGGCCCGCGGACTCGTCGCCGCCCGCCGTACCGAACTGGCCATCGCACGCGGCGACTTCGCCGAGGCGGAAGCCCAACTTGCCCTCACTCAGCGCCATTTCGGTCAGCTCGACCCGCAACCGCAGCACGTCATCACCCCCGCCCGTCACACCATGACCCTGGCCGCACAGCAGGGCCGCCTCCCCGAGGCCCGTGCCGCGTTCGAGGCGCAGGCCGGGCTCGGCTTCCCACCGGGCACCCAGCGGTACGCCCTGCCGCTGCTCCATGTCGCCGCCGCGACGGAGGCCGACGCACGCGGCCTCCCCGCCGCCGAACCCGGACGCCCCGCGATCCTGGAGCTGATCCGCACCCACCTCAAACGGCTGCCGATGCTCGTCCCCGTCTGGGCCGCCTACGGCATGCTCGTCGAAGCCGAACTGGCCCGCGCCGAAGGCACCGACACCCCCGGTCACTGGTCCCGTGCCGCGACCGCGTTCGCTCCGCTCCAGCGGCCCTACGAACTGGCCCAGATCCACCACCGCTGGGCGGAAGCCCTCCTCACCGTCCAGGGCGACCGCCCCTCCGCGACCCCGCTGCTGCACGAGGCCCACGCCGCCGCGCTGCGGCTCGGGGCACAGCCGCTCACCGAGACCATCGAGCTACTGGCCGGCCGCGCCCGCATCGCACTCACCGCTCCCGGGCCGCCCGGTGAGCCGCAGACCCACCCCGCTGTTCTGGTCCCCGCCGCGGATGCCGTGGCCACGGAGGGGCAGGACCCGGCCGTGGCCGCCGTCGAGTCCTTCGGGCTGACGCCACGCGAACGGGACGTGCACCAGCTGGTGGCCGCCGGTCACACCAATCGAAGGATCGCCGAGGAGCTGTACATCTCGCCCAAGACGGCGAGCGTGCACGTCTCCAACATCCTCGCCAAGCTGGGGGTGTCCAGCCGTGGCGAGGCGGCAGCCCTCGCGCACCGCCTCCGGCTGTACCCGGCGCGCTAGCCCAATGGCCTTACGGGCTTGAGGAGTTACGGCGGTGCTAGCGCACCTCCAGCAGCAGAATTCTGTCGTCCCCCTGCTTCGGGCTGCCGCGGCCGTCCGTACTGCTGGTGACCAGCCACACTCTGTCGTCGCCCGCGGCGAGCACGGTCCGCAGCCGGCCGTACTCCCCGCTCAGAAACGACTGGGGCGCCGCCAAGGGTTCCTGGTCGGACGTGCCCGAGAGCGGAATGCGCCACAGCCGCTCGCCGCGCAGCCCCGCCATCCAGATCGAACCGTCGGCGAAGGCGATCCCGCTCGGCGATGCCTCTTCCGTCTTCCACTGGGCGACCGGGTCGATGAATCCCTTCTCGCCCTGCTTGCCCTCCACGTCGGGCCAGCCGTAATTCCCGCCCGGCTCGATCCGGTTCAGCTCGTCCCAGGTGTTCTGGCCGAATTCGGCCGCCCAGAGCCGCTTCTGCCCGTCCCAGGCCAGCCCCTGCACATTGCGGTGCCCGTACGAATACACCACCGAACCGGCCTCGGGATTGCCGTGCACGGGCTCGCCGTCGGGTGTCATCCGCAGGATCTTGCCGCCCAGCGACTCCTTGTCCTGGGCCAGTCCCGTGTCCCCGGTCTCGCCGGTGCCCGCGTACAGCATGCGGTCCGGGCCGAAGGCGATCCGGCCGCCGTTGTGGACGGAGCCCTTGGGGATGCCCCGCAGGACGGTGTCCGGGGCGCCCAGCTGCTGGCCGGCCGGCTTCCGCTCCTCGTACAGCATGCGGGCGATGCGGTTGTCGGACTCGGTCGTGAAGTACGCGTACACCAGACGGTCCGCGCCGAACGTCGACGAGACGGCGAGGCCCAGCAGTCCGCCCTCACCGCCCGGCGCCACCCCGGGCACGGAGCCCAGCAGCGTCTTCTTCCCGCTCTCCCCGTCGATCAGGGTGATCGTGGCATCGTCGCGGGAAGCCACCAGCAGATCACCGTCGGGCAGCGCGGCCAGGCCCCACGGGCTCGCCAGCCCTTCCGTGAGCGTCGAGACGACCTTCACCGAACCCTTGGCGGGCGGCAGATCCGAGGCAGTCCCGGAAGGAGGGGGAGCTGACGAGGAGGCGGACGACGGCGACGAGTCGCCCTCCCGTCCCGCCGGACCCCCCGAGCCGTCGTCGGACGAACAGGCGGCGGACAACAGCAGCGAGGCCGAGGCCAGCGCGGCCACCACCCCTTTACGGACAACAGGGGAGAGGGGGGAAGAGACAGCAGATCCGAACACAGCAACGATCCTTTCGACGGCCGCACCACTACTGTTCCTACACCGCAGCCCCGCCCCGAGTTCCCGATCTCCGCCAATTCTCTCGCGGCACCCTCAGTCCCACGACCCGCGCGCCCGCGGCAGCCCGGCGATCTCCGCCAGATCGGCGTCGTCGAGCTCCAACCGCGCAGCGCCCACGTTCTCCACGGCCCACCGCTCCCGCTTCGCGCCCGGCACGGGCACCACGTGCGGCCCCTGCCGCAGCACCCACGCCAGCGCCACCTGCGCCGGAGTGGCGCCATGGCGCTCCGCGATCCGCCGGAGCCCGGAGACCACCGGCTGGTTCGCGGCCATCATCTCGGCCGTGAACCTCGGGTGCCTGGCCCGCGCGTCGTCCGGCTCGAAACCCTGCCCCGGCGTCAGCGTTCCCGTGAGATAGCCGTTCCCGAGCGGCATCGCGGCCAGCAGCCCCACACCGCGCGCCGTGCACCACGGCAGGAGCGCCTCCAGCGCCTCAGGTGACCACACGGAGAGCTCGGCCTGCACCGCACTGACGGGAAAGACCTGCTGTACGCGCTCCAGCTGGCGGATCGTTCCGTCGTGCAGACGCGAGCCGGGCCTGCGTGACGCGCGCGCCCCCACCGCGCACAGCCCCAGCGCGCGCACCTTCCCCGCGCTCACCAGGTCCGCCATCGCCCCCCAGGTCTCCTCGACCGGCACCTCGGGGTCGGCGCGGTGCAGCTGGTACAGGTCGATCACATCGGTCTGCAGCCGCCGCAGCGAGGCGTCGCAGGCCCGCCGCACATAGCCCGGACGCCCATTGGCGACGATGTGCTGATCGCCCACCAGCAGACCGCACTTGGTGGAGAGGAAGGCTTCGCCCCGGCGCCCCTTGAGGGCCCGGCCCACGAGCAGTTCGTTCGTGAAGGGGCCGTACATGTCCGCCGTGTCGAGCAGTTGGACGCCCGCGTCGAGCGCCGTGTGCACCGTCCGCAGCGAGCGGTCGCCGCGCTGCTGCGACGAGCTGTACGCCCAGCTCATCGGCATACAGCCCAGCCCGACCGCTCCCACGGCGAGCGCCGCCGCACCGATAGTCCTGCGCTCCAACTCCCCGAACCCTCCCTCGGTCCCGCGGTCACGGGACCACACCGCACCCAAACGTAACCTCTGCCCCCACGGAGCCGCCGAGCAGCCCGACCTCATCCGGAGAGAAGGCCTTAGCCTCCTGAGCATGACTTCGAAGACCACTACCGACGTATGGCTGCCGATTCCGGCCGATGAGATCGACGGGCTCCCCGAGGGGCTGAACTACCTCTTCTGGGACGGCGGCAAGGACTACCCCGCCGACCCCGCGGGCTGCGCCTTCTACGTCGTTCCCTACATGAAGGGCCCGCGGATCGCGACCCGTCCGCTCGACGCCATGCGTTCGGTACGGGTCGTGCAGACGCTCTCCGCGGGCATCGACCACGTGGAGCCCGGCCTCGGCCTGCTCCCCTCCGGCGTACGGCTCTGCAACGCCAAGGGGGTGCACGAGGCGTCCACCGCCGAGCTGGCCCTCGCCCTGATCCTCGCCTCGCTGCGTGGATTCCCCGGTTTCGTGCACGGCCAGGACAAGGAGGAGTGGCGGGCCGGCTTCTACCCCGCGCTCGCCGACAAGTCGGTGCTCATCGTGGGCTACGGATCGATCGGTTCGGCCATCGAGGACCGGCTCGAACCCTTCGAGTGCGCGCGGGTGGCGCGCGTCGCGCGCTCCGCCCGGACGACCGCGCGCGGTCCCGTACACGCGCTCGACGACCTGCCCGCGCTGCTGCCCGAGGCCGACATCGTCATTCTGTCCACCCCGCTGAACGCGTCCACACAAGGGCTGGTGGGAACGGAGTTCCTCAAGGCGATGCGGGACGGTGCGCTCCTCGTCAACGTCGCCAGGGGGCAAGTGGTGGACACCCAGGCCCTGTTGTCCGAACTCGAGTGCGGCCGGCTGCGTGCCGCACTCGACGTCACCGACCCGGAACCCCTGCCGGCCGGCCATCCCCTCTGGCATGCTCCCCATGTCCTGATCACTCCTCATGTGGGCGGCAGCACCTCGGCGTTCCTGCCCAGGGCCAAGCGTCTGCTGGCAGGGCAGCTCACCCGCTTCGCCGCGGACGAGCCGGTGCGGAACGTCGTACTCACCACCGGCTGAACACGCTCCGGAGTACGTTCATCGCAGCGGGTTCCCGCAACACCGCAGGTCGTTACGGAGAGTAGAGGAAGTATGTCCCTGAGTGACGGGTCTGGTGTATCGTCCAGAACGGGGGGCTGCGTCGTGGAAGGGGCGGCGCGGGGGAGGAAGTAGAACGCGAGGGGGCGACGGGCGATGTGCGGCCAATGGAGAGACGATCCGACGCGGCAGGGCGTGCGACGGCGGTCATCGGTACTGACGCCGGACAGCACTCGGCCCCACCCGCGAACACGACGGGCAGCAGGCCGGACACCGGGGGTGCCGGACGCGAACCGGGGAGTTCCGCGGTGACCACGGTCGGAGCCCCGCTCTCCCGGCAGGCGGTCGCGGGCGAGGGCTCGGGGCTGGGTTCCCAGATCGCCCTGGCCGCGGTCTGCGCCGGGTATGCCTTCGGTGCCGCCGTCGGCTGGGGCTCGGCGGAAGTCGCCCTGTTCATGGGTGACTTCGGGCTCAGCATCGCGGCGCTCGTCGCGGCGCTCTCCTGCTTCCTGTACGCGCGGGCCAGCAGCAGCCGACTCCGGCCCGCCTGGCTCCTGTTCTCGCTCTCCTCCCTGATGGCCGCCTGCGGCAACGCGGTGTGGGGGTGGTACGAGGTGGTGCTCGACCTCCCCGTGCCCACCCCGTCCCTCGCCGATCTCTTCTTCCTCTGCTTCGCACCGCCCGCGATCGTCGGACTGCTCGTCCTCGCCAAGCGCCCGGTCACCAGGGCCGGCTGGGTCTGCCTGGCGCTGGACTCCTGGCTGATCGGCGGATCGCTGCTGACGCTCTCCTGGAGCCTCGCCCTCGCCCACACCGCCCACGTCGCCGACCCGGAGGGCGAGAGCGTGGCCAGGGCCGCGCTCTCCCTCGCCTATCCGCTGCTCGACATCGTGCTGGTCTCCATGGTGCTCGCGCTGCACTTCCGGCGCTCCAACGTCAACCGCTCCGCGGTGAACACGGCCATCGCCGCGCTCGCCGTGACCGTCCTGTGCGACACCGTGTTCACCTCGCCGCTGCTCCGCTCGACGTACCACTCCGGCCAACTACTCGACGCGGGCTGGTTCACCGGCTCCCTGCTCCTCGCGTACGCCCCCTGGGGCGCCCGGCGCCGCGATGCCGGGACCGCGCGGCCCGGCTCGACGGCGGTGCGCACCACGAGCCGCCCCATCGCCGGTTCGCTGGCCGCGCTGACGCCCTATCTGGCCGCGGCCGTCTGCACCCTGGGCATCCTGTACAACGTGGTCGAGGGCCGCCGGGTCGACCGGGTGGTGATCTTCACCGGTTGCACCGTCGTCCTCGCGCTGGTCGTCCGGCAGGGCATCATGCTCCTCGACAACATCTCGCTCACCCAGGAGCTGGCGCAGAAGGAGAACCACTTCCGCTCGCTGGTGCAGGGATCGAGCGACGTCATCATGATCGCCGCGCCCACCGGCATACTGCGCTACGTCAGCCCCGCCGCCGCCGGGGTGTACGGGCGCGAGGCGGATGATCTGGTCGGCTCCGAGCTGGCCTCGATCATCCACCCCGAAGACCTCGGCAGGGTGGTCCACGAAGTGCGGCGCTTCCTGGCGGCGCCGCCCCACGAGGAGCCCACCACCCGCATCGAATGCCGCTTCAGGTCCGGCACCGGCGACTGGCTCAACGTGGAGTCCACCGTCAACCGGCACCAGGGCGGTCTGCTCCTCAACAGCCGGGACGTCACCGAGCGGGTCAGACTCCAGGCCCAGTTGCAGCACAACGCCGAGCACGACCCGCTGACCGACCTGCCCAACCGCGCACTGTTCACCGACCGGGTCCGTCAGGCGCTCGGCGGCCGGCGCTCGGGCGACTCGGGCACCGCCGTCCTCTTCATCGATCTCGACGGCTTCAAAGCGGTAAACGACTCCATCGGCCACCAGGCCGGTGACGAACTCCTCGTCCAGGCCGCCCACCGCCTCGCCGACTCCGTGCGGGCCGGGGACACCGCGGCCCGCCTCGGCGGTGACGAGTTCGCCGCGCTCATCGTCGGCGACGGCACCCGCGATCAGGGCGCCCGCGAGTACCAGGTGCACGAGATCGCCGACCGGCTGCGCCTCACGCTCTCCCAGCCGTACCGCATCGGGGCCAGCGAGGTCCGGGTGGCCGCCTCCATCGGCGTCGCGTTCGCGGAGCCCGGCATCACCCCCACCGACCTCATGCGCAACGCGGACCTCGCCATGTACCGCGCCAAGGCGGGCGGCAAGGACCGGGTCGAGCTGTACGCCCCGCAGATGCAGGCCGATGTCGTACGCCGCTCCGAGCTGGCCGCCCGGCTGCGTACGGCCCTGCGGGACGGCGAGTTCGCCCTGCTGCACCAGCCCGTCGTCCATCTCGCCAGCGGCACCGTCGCCGCCGTCGCGGCGCAGGCGCGCTGGCGTTCGGCGCAGGGCATCCTCTTCACCCCCGCCGAATTCCTCCGGGTCTCCGACGACAGCGACCGCACCGCCGAACTCGGCCGCTGGCTCCTGGAGGCGGCCGTCGAGCAGGCCGCCGACCGGGCCAGGGCCGGACACCCGGTCTCCGTGACCGTGCGCCTCTCCGCCGGCCGGCTGCTCGACCGGGCCCTGCCCTTCGGGTCCATCGAGGCGCTCCTGACGCGGCACGGCCTGCCCTCCGGCGCGCTGATGATCGAGGTCGCCGACAGCGACCCGCGGATCTCCTTCGACGACCTGGAACAGCGGCTGGTCGCGCTTCGCCGACTGGGCGTCCGGATCGCGCTCGACGGCTTCGGCAGCGGTTACGCGGCGATCAACGCCCTGCGCCGGCTCCCCATCGACGTCCTGAAGCTGGACCGCGGGCTCGTCGAAGGGGTCGTGGAGTCCGCCAGGCTGCACAAGATCACCAGCGGGCTGCTGCGGATCGCCTGCGATCTCGGCATGCAGTCCGTGGCCGACGGCGTCGACGTACCGGAACAGGTCCTCGCACTCCGCGCCATGGGCTGTACGCACGGCCAGGGGATGGCCTTCTCCGGGCCGCTCGACGAGTACCGGCTGCGCCGCGCCCTGGTCAGGGGCGAGTTCCCCGTACCGGGCAATCCCGCAGCTCAGCCGGTTCTGACGGGTGGCTCGATTCCACTCCTCAGTGGTCTCAGTGGCTCACATTCTGAGACGCCCGTCCCACCCACTTGACACCGTGCGCGTGCCGGAGAGAGGGTCAATGCCATGCGCACCCGAATTCTCGTACTTGGAAAGCGCGTCGGCTGAAGCAGAGTTCCGCAACGACACTCTGCAGACCGCACCGGCGCGCTCCCCTCGCTTGCCTCACGGCACGAGGGGTTTTTTGTTGCACTGGCACTCCCCAAAACCCCGCAAAAACCCTCAGCTTCGAGAAGAGAATGCCGATGACCGAGCAGGCCACCGGGGCCCACCACCCGCAGCCGCGGGCCCGTCACAACGGACCGTCCGCCACCGTCGAGCACGTCACGGGCGCCCAGTCCCTCATCCGTTCTCTCGAGGAAGTCGGGGCCGACACCGTATTCGGTCTCCCCGGCGGCTGCATCCTGCCGGCGTACGACCCGCTGATGGACTCCACCCGGGTGCGCCACATCCTGGTCCGCCACGAGCAGGGTGCCGGTCACGCGGCCACCGGTTACGCACAGGCAACCGGCAAGGTCGGCGTCTGCATGGTCACCTCGGGCCCCGGTGCCACCAACCTGGTCACCCCGATCGCCGACGCGCACATGGACTCCGTGCCGCTCGTCGCGATCACCGGCCAGGTCGCCTCCAAGGCCATCGGTACGGATGCCTTCCAGGAAGCCGACATCTGCGGCATCACGATGCCGATCACCAAGCACAACTTCCTGGTCACCAAGGCCGAGGACATCCCGCACACCATCGCCGAGGCCTTCCACATCGCCTCCACCGGCCGCCCGGGACCCGTCCTCGTCGACATCGCCAAGGACGCGCTGCAGGCGAAGACAACCTTCAGCTGGCCGCCGGCGATGGACCTGCCCGGCTACCGCCCGGTCACCAAGCCGCACGCCAAGCAGATCCGTGAGGCCGCCAAGCTCATCACCCAGGCCAAGCGCCCGGTGCTGTACGTCGGCGGAGGCGTCATCAAGGCAGGGGCCACCGGCGAACTGAAGGTCCTCGCAGAGCTCACCGGAGCGCCCGTCACCACCACACTGATGGCGCTCGGCGCATTCCCCGACAGCCACCCGCTGCACGTGGGAATGCCGGGCATGCACGGTGCGGTCACCGCCGTCACCGCGCTGCAGAAGGCGGACCTGATCGTCGCCCTCGGAGCCCGCTTCGACGACCGCGTCACCGGCAAGCTGGACAGCTTCGCCCCCTTCGCCAAGATCGTCCACGCCGACATCGACCCGGCCGAGATCGGCAAGAACCGCGCCGCCGACGTGCCGATCGTCGGTGACGCCCGCGAGGTCCTGGCCGACCTCGTCCAGGCGGTCCAGGCCGAGCACACCGAGGGCAACACCGGCGACTACGACGCCTGGTGGAAGGACCTCAACCGCTGGCGCGACACCTACCCGCTCGGCTACGACCTGCCGGAGGACGGCAGCCTCTCCCCGCAGCAGGTCATCCAGCGGGTCGGTCAGCTCGCCCCCGAGGGCACGATCTTCGCGGCGGGCGTCGGCCAGCACCAGATGTGGGCCGCCCACTTCATCGACTACGAGAAGCCCGCCACCTGGCTCAACAGCGGCGGCGCCGGAACGATGGGGTACGCGGTCCCGGCCGCCATGGGCGCCAAGGCCGGCATGCCCGACCGTACGGTCTGGGCGATCGACGGCGACGGCTGCTTCCAGATGACCAACCAGGAACTCACCACCTGCGCGCTCAACAACATCCCGATCAAGATCGCGATCATCAACAACGGCGCGCTCGGGATGGTCCGCCAGTGGCAGACCCTCTTCTACAACCAGCGGTACTCCAACACCGTGCTGCACTCCGGCCCCGACTCCGACGGCGCTCCGGCGAAGGGCACCCGCGTGCCGGACTTCGTCAAGCTGTCCGAGGCGATGGGCTGCCACGCGATCCGCTGCGAGGACCCCGCGGACCTGGACAAGGTCATCGCAGAGGCCAACTCCATCAACGACCGCCCCGTCGTGATCGACTTCATCGTCCACGAGGACGCCATGGTGTACCCGATGGTCGCCGCAGGCACCTCCAACGACGAGGTCATGGCCGCCCGCGGTGTCCGCCCCGACTTCGGCGACAACGAAGACGACTGAGAGACAGAGAGAGACCGACTCCATGTCCACCAAGCACACACTCTCCGTCCTGGTCGAGAACAAGCCCGGTGTCCTCGCCCGGATCACGGCTCTGTTCTCCCGGCGCGGTTTCAATATCGACTCACTCGCGGTCGGTACCACCGAGCACCCCGACATCTCCCGCATCACCATCGTCGTGAATGTCGAGGACCTGCCCCTGGAGCAGGTGACCAAGCAGCTCAACAAGCTGGTCAACGTCCTGAAGATCGTCGAACTCGAGCCCGCCGCTGCGATCCAGCGGGAGCTCGTCCTGGTGAAGGTCCGCGCCGACAACGAGACCCGCTCCCAGATCGTCGAGATCGTCTCGCTGTTCCGCGCCAAGACCGTGGACGTCTCCCCCGAGGCCGTCACGATCGAGGCGACCGGAGGAGCCGACAAGCTGGAGGCCATGCTCAAGATGCTGGAGCAGTTCGGCATCAAGGAGCTCGTCCAGTCCGGCACCATCGCCATAGGGCGGGGCTCGCGGTCGATCACCGACCGCTCCCTGCGCGCGCTCGACCGCTCGGCGTAGGAAACGGCGGCCCCGCCGCCGCCGCGCCGCTCGCATGGCGAGACCCGACAACGTATCCGACGCACCCCGCCGTACGGTGGGAAGCAACACCTGCACACCAAGGAGAAGACCCAGTGGCCGAGCTGTTCTACGACGACGATGCCGACCTGTCCATCATCCAGGGCCGCAAGGTCGCGGTCATCGGCTACGGCAGCCAGGGCCACGCCCACGCGCTGTCGCTCCGTGACTCCGGCGTCGACGTCCGCGTCGGTCTGCACGAGGGCTCGAAGTCCAAGGCCAAGGCCGAGGAGCAGGGCCTGCGCGTGGTGACGCCGTCCGAGGCCGCCGCCGAGGCCGACGTCATCATGATCCTCGTCCCGGACCCGATCCAGGCCCAGGTCTACGAGGAGTCCATCAAGGACAACCTCAAGGACGGCGACGCGCTGTTCTTCGGCCACGGTCTGAACATCCGCTTCGGCTTCATCAAGCCGCCGGCCAACGTCGACGTCTGCATGGTCGCCCCGAAGGGCCCGGGTCACCTGGTCCGCCGCCAGTACGAGGAGGGCCGCGGCGTCCCGTGCATCGTGGCCGTCGAGCAGGACGCCACCGGCAAGGGCCTGGCCCTCGCCCTCTCGTACGCGAAGGGCATCGGCGGCACCCGCGCCGGCGTCATCAAGACGACCTTCACCGAGGAGACCGAGACCGACCTGTTCGGTGAGCAGGCCGTCCTCTGCGGTGGCACCGCCGCCCTGGTCAAGGCCGGTTTCGAGACCCTGACCGAGGCCGGCTACCAGCCGGAGATCGCGTACTTCGAGTGCCTCCACGAGCTGAAGCTCATCGTGGACCTCATGTACGAGGGCGGCCTGGAGAAGATGCGCTGGTCCATCTCGGAGACCGCCGAGTGGGGCGACTACGTCACCGGCCCGCGCATCATCACGGCCGACACCAAGGCCGAGATGAAGAAGGTCCTCACCGAGATCCAGGACGGCACCTTCGCCAACGCCTGGATGGCCGAGTACCACAACGGTCTGCCCAAGTACAACGAGTACAAGAAGGCCGACAGCGACCACCTGCTGGAGACCACGGGCCGTGAGCTGCGCAAGCTCATGAGCTGGGTGAACGACGAGGACGCGTAAGTCCTCCGCCGAGGGGGCGGGCCCGTGGGCCCGCCCCCTCGGCACACACCGCCCGTCTCACCGTCCGTGTCACTGCGGGTGGAGGAGGTGCAAGCGGCAGCACCGAACGTGTGTACAAGTCGTCCACCCTCGTGTGGGTGATCCTTCCACCGGGGCGCATTACGTGTCCCGTTGCATGACTACACTTCTCAACACATACACGCGTCAGGGCCCACAGTGTCGTGCGTCTCCACGCGGCTAGCCCCTCCACCGCCTGCGGCCGTCGGGACGGCCGTCCGCACTGGACTTGTGAGGACTCTCGTGAGCTCGAAACCTGTCGTACTCATTGCTGAAGAGCTGTCGCCCGCCACGGTCGACGCTCTGGGTCCGGATTTCGAGATCCGGCACTGCAACGGCGCGGACCGCGCCGAACTTCTCCCCGCCATCGCCGATGTCGACGCCATCCTGGTGCGCTCCGCCACCAAGGTCGACGCCGAGGCCATCGCCGCCGCCAAGAAGCTGCGGGTCGTCGCCCGCGCCGGTGTCGGTCTGGACAACGTCGACGTCTCATCGGCCACCAAGGCCGGCGTGATGGTCGTCAACGCCCCGACCTCCAACATCGTCACCGCCGCCGAGCTCGCCTGCGGCCTGCTCGTCGCCACGGCGCGCAACATCCCCCAGGCCAACACCGCCCTGAAGAACGGCGAGTGGAAGCGCTCCAAGTACACGGGCGTCGAGCTCAGCGAGAAGGTCCTCGGCGTCGTCGGCCTCGGCCGCATCGGTGTCCTCGTCGCGCAGCGCATGTCGGCCTTCGGCATGAAGATCGTCGCGTACGACCCCTACGTGCAGCCGGCCCGTGCCGCGCAGATGGGTGTCAAGCTCCTCACCCTCGACGAGCTGCTGGAGGTCGCCGACTTCATCACGGTGCACCTGCCCAAGACGCCGGAGACCCTCGGTCTGATCGGCCACGACGCGCTGCACAAGGTGAAGCCCTCGGTGCGCATCGTCAACGCCGCCCGCGGTGGCATCGTCGACGAGGAGGCGCTCGCCTCCGCCCTCAAGGAGGGCCGTGTCGCCGGCGCCGGTCTGGACGTGTACACGAAGGAGCCCTGCACGGACTCCCCGCTGTTCCAGTTCGACCAGGTCGTCTGCACCCCGCACCTCGGCGCCTCCACCGACGAGGCCCAGGAGAAGGCGGGCATCGCGGTCGCCAAGTCCGTGCGTCTGGCCCTCGCCGGTGAGCTCGTGCCGGACGCGGTCAACGTCCAGGGCGGCGTCATCGCCGAGGACGTCCGTCCCGGACTGCCGCTCGCCGAGAAGCTCGGCCGGATCTTCACCGCGCTCGCGGGCGAGGTCGCTGCACGCCTCGACGTCGAGGTGTACGGCGAGATCACCCAGCACGACGTGAAGGTGCTCGAACTCTCCGCGCTCAAGGGCGTGTTCGAGGACGTCGTCGACGAGACCGTGAGCTACGTCAACGCCCCGCTCTTCGCGCAGGAGCGCGGTGTCGAGGTGCGCCTCACCACCAGCTCCGAGTCGCCGGACCACCGCAACGTGGTGACCGTCCGCGGCACGCTGTCGAGCGGCGAGGAGGTCGCGGTCTCGGGCACGCTGGCCGGCCCCAAGCACCTCCAGAAGATCGTGGCCATCGGCGACTACGACGTCGACCTGGCGCTCGCCGACCACATGTGCGTACTGCGCTACCAGGACCGTCCGGGCGTCGTGGGCGCGGTCGGCCGCATCCTCGGCGAGGCCGGTCTCAACATCGCGGGGATGCAGGTCTCGCGGGCGGACGTGGGCGGCGAGGCGCTGGTCGTCCTCACGGTCGACGACACCGTCCCGCAGTCGGTGCTCACCGAGATCGCCGACGAGATCGGCGCGGCCTCGGCCCGTTCGGTGAACCTCACCGACTGATTCTCCGCCGCTCGCACACCGTGCCCGGCATATGGACGCCCGTCTCGCACAGGCGTCCGTATGCCGGGTGCGCTGCGTCTACGGGGCGTCGTGAGGCGCGGGACCGGACACCCAGCCCATCTCCCGGGCGTGCCAGCCGAGCTGGAACCGTGTGTCGGCGCCGGCCCGCTCCATCAGCCGTTTGATCCGGCGCTGCACGGTCCGGGCCGACGCGCCCAGCCGCTGAGCGATCGCCTCGTCCGTGAGCCCGCCGAGCATCAGGGAGAGAACGGTCGCGTCGTCGTCGCCGCGAACCTCTTCCCGTGTCCGACACCGCCGAGTTCGGCGCCGCGGCCACTGCCTCGGGTGCCGTCGACACGCACATGAACGCGGGCCGCGTCTTCGACTACTACCAGGGCCTCGGCCGCAACGGCATCGACGGCAACGGCGGCACGATGAAGGCCGTCGTCAACGTCACGCAGAACGGCAAGCCGTACGGCAACGCCTTCTGGGACGGCACCAAGATGGTCTACGGCGGTATGAAGGGCGTGCCCTTCTCCGTCGGGCTCGACGTCGTCGGCCACGAGGTGACGCACGGCATCACCGACCACGCGGGCAACATGCTGTACGTCGAGCAGTCCGGCGCCCTCAACGAAGCGGTCTCCGACTACTTCGGCGAGGCCATGGAGGCCGACGCCGACGGCCTCGCGACGGACAACCCCCTGGCGGGTCTCATCGGTGAGAACCTGTGCAACGACGGCACCGCCCCCGCGGACTGCGCGCTGCGCGACCTCAACGACGGCCGCCGCGCCGACAAGAACTACCTCAACGTCCCGCTGGCGGTCGACAACGGCGGTGTGCACCTCAACTCCAGCATCGTCGGCGGCGTCATGTGGGACATGCGTCAGACGATGGACGAGCACCTCGCCGACGAGATCATCTACACGGCGCTGACCGAGAGGGAAGGTGCCGTTCCTGAACTACGGCTCCTGGCAGACGTACATCGGCGTCTACGACCTCGCCACCGGCACCCTCACCCAGGCGAAGGCCGGCGGCTTCTTCGACGTACCGACGGACTACGTCCACACGGCACGTACGGCTTCGCGGTCAACACCAGCATCTTCCTGGGCTTCCTGGGCTTCCTGGGCTTCCAGGGTGTGAAGGGGTTGTGAGCTGCTGTCGGTTTGCTGAGCTGACGTGAGTTGTGGTGAGGGGGAGTGAGTCAGGTGGGCCGGTCGGTGAGGGTGGGAACGGGAGTTCTGGGGCCGAATGGGTGACCTTGTCGGCTTCGGCTCGTTGGGCTGGGCGACAGGTACTCGGCCTTGGGAGGGGGTGATGTGATGGGTGGTTTGCGAGGGTTGGCGGCGTCCTTCGTGGTGCCCGGGCCTGCTGGTGTGGCGGTTCGGGACCGTCTCAAGCAGCTCACGTCGCAGGACGAGGCGGTGCTGCGTGCGGTCGGTGCGCACCAGAGTGTGCTTGCTTCGCGTGATCTGAAGGTTCGTTGTGCGGATGGTCTGGCGCATGGTGCGGAGACCTGGGCGTCGCGTAAGCGGGAGTTGACGGGGGTGTCGTCGTCGCGGATCGCGGGTGCGATCACCAAGGCCACGCATGATCAGTGGGCGCTCGCGCGGCGTTGTCAGGCGGCGCACATCCAGCAGTTGGAAGCAGGGATCAGGACGCTGCGCCACCGCCTGTCCCTGCCGGTCGGGGAACGCGGAACGAAGCGGGTCGCGGGCGGCTACCGTTCCAAGAGCGAGTGGTTTCGCAAGTCGCGTCGCCTCGCGATGCTGGAACACCGGCACGCCGCCGCTGTCACCGACCGGCAGGCGGGACGGGTTCGGGTGGTACGGGGCGGTAAACGGCTCCTCAACACCCGCCACCACCTCACCCATGCCGAGCTCACCGAAGAGGCGTGGCGGGAGCGCTGGGAGGCGGAGCGCTGGTTCATCGCTGCCGACGGCGAGTCGGGGAAAAGGTTCGGGAACGAGACGATTCGCGTCACCTCGAACGGTGAAGTGTCGCTCAGGCTGCCCGCCCCGCTCGCGCACCTGGCCAACACCAAACACGGCCGCTACGTCCTCGCTTCCACGGTGGCGTTCGCGCACCGGGGTCAGGAGTGGGCCGACCGCGTCACCGCGAACCGGGCTGTCGCCTACCGCATCCACTTCGACACCGGCCGCGACCGCTGGTACCTCACCGCATCCTGGCAACGCCCCGTCGTCCAGACCATCCCGCTCGCCACCGCTCAAGCCCGGGGCATGGTCGGCGTCGATACCAACGCCGACCACTTCGCCGCCTACCACCTCGACCGGCACGGCAACCCGGTCGGCGACCCGCACCGCTTCCCTTACGACCTGTCCGGCACCGCCGATCACCGTGACGCGCAGATCCGCCACGCGATCACCCGCCTGGTCGCCTGGGCCAAGCAGGCCGGTGTCGCCGCGGTCGGCATCGAGGACCTCGACTTCACCACCGAGAAGACCCGGGAGAAGCACGGCCGCAGGAAAAGGTTCCGGCAGCTCATCTCCGGCATCCCGACTGGGAAACTCAAGGCCCGGCTGGTCTCCATGGCCGCCGAACAGGGTCTCGCGATCGTCGCTGTCGACCCCGCCTACACCAGCATGTGGGGTGGTCAGCATTGGCAGAAGCCACTGGTCACCTCGCACCGCAAGATGTCCCGTCATGATGCCGCCGGTATCGCGATCGGACGACGCGCCCTCGGGCACCCGATCCGGCGTCGGACGGCACCGCCCCCACACGACCGGAGTGATCGTGTCGGGCATCGGACCGTCCAGGCCGGACCAGGTACCCGTGTGCGTGACGGAAACCGCCCACCCGCAACGGACCACGCCCCAGGAGGCGTGCAGCCGAGCGGGAAGCGAAAGCGGGGACCGAGTGCATCCAAAACCGTTCGGGATGCGCCCAGTGCCGGGACGTGGGTCAAAGACTCACTCCTGCTCACTGGTTAGGAACGGTACGACCTCTCCGACCCGGCGAACACCAAGAAGCAGTTCAGTGTGAGCCTGAGGGGCGGCTTCGGCGACTACGTCCAGCTCGCCGTCAACGACACGTCGCTGGTCCGTTCGGACTCCTTCGCGATGTCCTGGGGCGGCCCCTCCAACCTGCCCAAGCTGGAGATCGCACCCCTCGCCGACATCGTCGACGACGGCAAGGCGGCCTGGAAGCGCGTCTCCTGCGGCGACGGCGCCCAGCTCTACCCGAGCCTGGACGACGACACCGACCGCGTCCTGTGGAGCGAGACCCGCGGTACGACGGACGTCGTGACCCGCGCCTCGGCGGCGGGCACCTGCGCGTGACATAACCACCGCTCCATGACCGGCCGGGCCGGGTCCGTCTCCGTGACGGGCCCGGCCCGCAGCCTCGACCCGGATGTCCGGATCCGGCTGTCTGGGCCCGGTGTTGGGCCCTGGGGCCCACGACGCCACGGGGTGCACGGCCCTAGCGTGAGACATCCTCATTTCGCTCACTGGCTGTACTGGTTGGGGTCACGCATGTCTGCGATCGGTGGCATACCCGTACCTGGTGGTGCCGTTCCCGCACCAGGGCCGGGACGGCGGGAGATCCCGCGCGCGCTGGGCGCGGCGCGCCTGCTGGTCCACGTCCTGTTCGCCGCGACTCTGCTGGGCGGATTCGGTCTGCTCGGCTCGGCGCTGGCCGCGGACGCTCTGGACGCCAGGCTGATCGGCATCCTGCTGTACGGGGCCGTGCCCGGAGTGGCCGGCTGGTTGCTGGCGCGGCGCGCCTGGACCGGTGGCATACGCGTGTGGTGGGGCCTGACCGCCGTACAGGTGTGGCTGCTCATCGGCGGCGTGGGCAATATCGGCGACGGCTCGGCGCACGGTTTCACCGAGCTGTTCCTGCCGACGCTGATCCTTGTCTTCCTCACCCGGCCGCAGAGCCGTGAGTGGTTCCGCCTGACGGTGCGTGAGCGCGAGGACAAGCCGGAGTTCTCGCTGCCGCACATGATCACCTGGCGGCGGGACCGCGGGCAGTCGACGATCGAGTACGTCGGTCTCGTCATGCTGGTCGCCGCGATCGTGGTGGCGCTGCTGGTCACGGGTGTCGGCGGCAGTGTGGCGGACGGCTTCCGGTCGGCGATCTGCCAGGTCACGGGCACGGCGTGCCCGGCGGGCGACGACGGCACAGGCACGGTGGAGGCGGGCCGGGGGCAGGACGGCGGCGTCACGGGCGGCGCGGACGAGGGCTCGACCGTGACGGGCGGCACGGGTTCCGGGGCGGGTGGCGCGGGTTCCGGAGCGGGTGGCGCGGACGGTGGGTCGACCGGGACCGGCGGCGCGGACGGCGGCGCTTCCGGGGCAGGGGGTGCCTCGGGGACGGGTGGAGCCGACGGCGGATCCACGGGCGCCGGCGGGTCGACCGGCAGCGGTGGTGAGGATGGTGGTTCCACCGGCAGCGGTGGTGCGGATGGTGGTTCCACCGGCACCGGCGGGGCCGACGGAGGCGGCGACACGGCAGGCGGCCCCGACGGCGCCGGGGACGACACCTACCCCGAGACCAGCGGCGAGCCCGAAGAGGCGTACGACGTCCCCGCGTCGGACACGGAGGGCGAAGGCGACGACGGGGAGGACAAGGCCGAGGAGGAGGAGGACTGCGGGGGCTGGGGCTTCGTCGGCTGCGCCTGGGACCGTACGACCCAGGTCGTCAAGGGCGTGTTCGTCGACGGTATCTGGGGCGACGTCAGCGGCATCATCGACCTCTTCAAGCCCGAGACCTGGTCCGGAATCGTCGACTACGGCAGCCAGCTCGGCGACCAGTGGGTGAAGGACTCCAAGGGCGCCGCCGACAAGTGGAAGGACGGCGACTACTTCGGCGCGATCGGTGACTGGGGCAAGGCCTCGGTCAACACCGTGGTCAAGGTCGGCGACGACGTGTTCGTCGGTGACGAGGTGCGCGAGCGCTGGAACAACGGGGAGAAGACCCGGGCCGTCACCGACGTCATCTGGAACGTCGGGTCCCTCTTCATCCCCGGCTACAACGTCGCGAAGGTCACCGGGAAGGTCGGCAAACTCGGCAAGATCGGCAGGACCGCCGATGACGTGGCCGACGCCGCCGGTGACGCGGGCGACGCGGCGCGCCGGGCCCGCAAGGCCGCCGAGGCCGGGGACGTCGACGGGGTCCGGAAGGCGGCGAAGGAGGCCGACGAGGCGGCGGATGAGGCCGAGGACGCGGCCCGTAAGACCGGCTGCACCATCGCCTTCGGGCCACGGGTGCGTTACGGCTCCGGCCCCGGAGGCGTAGCCGGATCCGGCACCGGCGTACTGGCATCGGGGCCGCGGGACCGGGTGATCCTCGCCGACGACGGCTGCGACGAAGCGGCCAAGGCCAAGGCGAAGGAGGCCCGCGAGCAGGAACGGGCCGCCCATCTGGAGCAGAAGCGGGCCGAGGAGCCCGAGCGTGCGCGCCAGGCCGAACTGGACAGGAAGCAGTACCCCGAGCCGCAGCGCAACGACACCTCCGACCCGCGCAACTACAACCCGCCGGCCTGGGCCGACGACCTCGACACCCCCACACTCGGCGACGCCGACCTGGGTGACGGCTACTGGGCGAGCCGCTACCGCAACCCCCCGCCCAACTGGAAGAACGAGTCCTGGCTCCGCTACCAGGAGCAGATCACCGGCACGAACCGCGGCAGCGAGTACGTCGTACCGCACCCCAAGGAGGGTGTGGACGCCGTGGAGTACGACGGCTGGGACTCGAGCAGGCAGACGTTCCTCGAGGCCAAGAACGGCTACGAGAGCTACCTGTCCAAGTCCGAACCGGGCAAGCTCACGGAGTCGGGCAAGCAGAAGTTCCTCGACGAGGCGCAGCGCCAGGTCGACGCGTCGGGCGGCCGTGCCATCGAATGGCACTTCTCCAACCCGGACGTGGCCGCGGCGGCGCGCAAGGCATTCCGGGACGCGCGCTTGAACATCAAGGTCATCCCCACCGCGCCCAACAAGGTGGGCGGCGAGCGCAAACCCGAGGCGTTCGACGAGTAGAGCCCGGCCTGCTCCGAACGAGAGGCCCTAGGCTGGCACCGGCTGGACCTGATGACGAGTGCGACGAGAGCGGCGCGAGCTACGGAGGCGGGAAATGCAGCGTGTGGTGCGGGGATCCTGGGGTCCCAGGGAGGAGTCCGCGGAGGCGCTCGCCCGGCGCTGGAAGCAGACGCTCGACCGGGTCGCCGGGCTGCTCCCGGCGGCCTGCGCCGGGACCTGGCGGAACGTTCACGGTTCCGGGCCCGCCACCGTCCTGCGGCCCGACGAGGACGCCCTGCTCGCCGCCGTACGCGCGGCGCAGACGGCGGACGGCTGGTCGGACCGTACGGGAAGCAGTCTGCGGTTCGTCGCCGAGGGGGAGCCGGGGTGGAAGGCCGACGTCAGCGGGCGCGCGGGCGGTACCTCGGAGTTCCTGCTCCAGACGGTCGTGATCGGCATCGACGCGCCGGACGGCGCGGACGTCCCCGACGCCGCACTCCTCACCGCCGTTGCCGAGGTGTGGGAGGCGGACTTCGGTGATGTGAGCGACGACGACGTCCTCGACGCCCTGGAGGACGACGGCGGCTTCGCCCCCGACGAGCCGTCCGTCGGCTGGATCGGCTACCTCTCGTCGGCCCGCGCCGCCCTGCTGCCGGACGACATCACGGCCGCCCGCAAGGAAGTGGGCTCGCAGGGAGTGCTCCTGGACATCGCGGCTCCCGGTGACGCCGCGACGGTGCTCCGGGCGAACCTGCGGCTGCGCGAGGCCGGTGCGCTCCAGCCGCTGCCGCGCCCGATGGACCGGGCCGCGCTGTGAGCGCCAGGGCGGGGGAGACGTTCGACACCGCACGGGCCGTCGCCGACGTGGACGCGCTGCTCGCCTCGCCAGTCCCGGCCGCCGGCCCGACCGTCGCCGAGGGCGAGCCGGCCACGGGGGAGTGGACCGCCACCGGCGGCGAGGGATTCCGGATCGTCCCGCTGTGGGAGGGCGACCCGCTCACCGGGGTGTACGAGCCCGAGTGGAACGAGGCGATGGAGGCCGCCGACGGTCACCTCGCCACTCTCGTACGGGAGTTGGATGCCCGCTGGGGTGCGCACCGCCGGGTGGCCATGCATGTGCCGCTGTTCCGGAAGCAGCGGGGAGAGCCCATGCCGCCGCTGTTCGAGGCGCTGCTGGCGGAGGACTGCTACGGAGATCTGACGGTGTGGGGGCCGGTGGGCGCGGGACAGCGCTGGGTCGCGGTGAGCGCCGGGCACAGCGACGGCGACGCGCCCGTGGTCATGGTGGCCGCCGTCAGCGACCGGCCGGTCGTAGAGCTGCCGGAGGAAGAAAGCTAGGGCCTGTCACAGCCGCGCCGCTTTCAGCGCCATGTGCAGCAGCAGCCGGTCCTCGCCGTCGTTCAGATCGAGCCCCGTGAGCTGGTGGACGCGGGTGAGCCGGTAGTAGAGCGTCTGGCGGTGGATGCCGAGCTCGGCGGCGGTCCGGCCGGCCTGGCCCGCGCAGTCGAGGAACACCTCGGCGGTGCGGGCGAGTTCGGTGTGCGGCGGGGTCAGCAGCGTACGCACCGCATGGTCCGGGGCGGTGTCCGCGGACCGGGGGAGTGAGGTCAGCAGGCGGTACGGGCCGATGGCCCGCCAGTCCGCGACCCTGCCGAAGCGGGTCTCGGCCGTGGCCGCGCGGGCCGCCGACACCGCCTCGTGCCAGGAGACGGCCAGCTCCGCCAGGCCCCGGCGCGGGACGGCGATCCCAGCGGTGGCGGCCGGACCCGCCGCGGCGCGCAGCCGGTCCGCGGCCGTCGTCGCGGGGTCCAGGACGTCGGACGAGCGCAGTCTGACCAGCGCGGCCAGTGACACGGTGCCCGCCCCGGGCGGGGGCTCGGCGCCCGACGGGGCGGCCGCCGCCGTGCCCGGGTACGCGACCGTGGACAGGGCCGCCGCCGACGCCACCGTGCGTACCGAGGGGGAGTCGTCGGCCCAGGGGCTCACGCACACCACGGTGTGCAGACCGTCCGCGTCCGGGCCCAGCGCCTCGCGCAGTGCGGCAACGGCCATATCGCGCTGCCAGCCGCGCCCCGCCGTGAGGACCGCGCCGAACTCCCGGGACAGGTCGGTGCCCGCCCGTGCCTCGTCGGAGAGCAGTGCCCCGATCCGCGACGCCACGTCCATCGCCGCCGTCAGCTGGTCGTCGGTCGGGCCGGGGTCCGCGTCGAGCAGCCACACGTAACCGAGCGCGACACCCCGATGGCGTACCGGAAGGCAGATCCGGCCCCGGAACACACCGGCCTCGGGGGCGGCCGGAATCCGGACCGGGCCGGTGGCCCGGGTGATGCCGAAGCCCTCGAACCAGGCCCGGACCGCGGGTGTGGAGCGGCGGGTCAGGATCGACCGGGTGCGGACCGGGTCCATCGCCGTGTCGTCGTCGCTGTCGTGGGCTCCGAAAGCGACCAGGCCGAAATCCCGGTTCTCCAGGGTCGCCGGGGCGCCGAGCAGCGCGGAGATCTCGTCGACCAGCTCCTGGTAATCGCCTTTCACGCGCCCATTCTCGCACCCCTTCAGACAAATGTCTGAGGTGGCGGCAACAGATGCGTGACAGCTGTCGATGGCACAGGATCGGAGAGATCCTTAGATTTCACGGTGGTTCTCCGTGCTGTACCGGTCCGTGTCACTTCGTACCCCTACAGCCTCGTTCGTTCATCCCGTGGAGGTGCCCCGTGCTGGGTCCCGTGATTCTCGCCGCGTCCCGCAGCGACAAGATGCGTCGTTTTATCTCGGCAGCGCCGGGCACCAAGCAGGTCGTCGACCGGTTCATCGCCGGTGAGACCGTCGAGCAGGTCGTCCCGATCGTCAAGGACGCCACCGGCAAGGGCCTGGAGGTCACCCTCGACGTCGTGGGCGAGGACATCACCACGCCCGAGCAGGCCGCCGCCGCGCGCGACGCCTACCTGGAGCTGATCGGCCGCCTCAAGGACCTGGGCCTCGGCACGAAGGCCGAGATGTCCGTCAAGCTCTCGATGTTCGGCCAGGCGCTGGACGACGGCCACGAGCTGGCCCTCGCCAATGTGCGCCCCGTCGTCGAGGCCGCCGCCGCGATCGGCACCACGGTCACGCTGGACGCCGAGGACCACACCACCCTCGACTCGATGTTCGCCATCCACGAGGAGCTGCGGAAGGACTACCCGCAGACCGGCTGTGTGATCCAGGCGTACCTGTTCCGCACCGAGGACGACGCCCGCCGCCTGGCCGCCGCCGGCAGCCGCGTCCGCATCGTGAAGGGCGCCTACAAGGAGCCCGCCTCCGTCGCGTACCTGGACAAGGCCGAGATCGACAAGGCGTTCGTCCGCATCATCAAGATCCTGATGGACGGCGAGGGCTACCCGATGATCGGGTCCCACGACCCCCGCCTCATCGCCATCACCCAGGAGCTCGCCCGCAAGGCCGGGCGCAAACTGGACGAGTACGAGTTCCAGATGCTGTACGGCATCCGCAGCGACGAGCAGATCCGGCTCGCGGCCGAGGGCCACCGCATGCGCGTCTACACGGCGTACGGCACCGACTGGTACGGCTACTTCATGCGCCGCCTCGCGGAGAAGCCGGCCAACCTCCTGTTCTTCGGCCGTTCCATCCTCACCAAGGGCTGACCTGCCCGGCTGACCCACACCCCCTCTTACCCAAGGAGACAAGGCACTCATGGACGCTGTTACCCAGGTCCCCGCGCCGGTCAACGAGCCGGTCCGTTCCTACGCCCCCGGTTCCCCCGAGCGCGCCCGCCTCGAAGTGAAGCTCAAGGAGCTCGCCGAGAACCCGATCGACCTGCCGATGACCATCGGCGGGGAGAAGCGGATGGGTGGCGGCGAGCGCTTCGACGTCGTGCAGCCGCACAACCACCAGCGCGTCATCGGCACCTTCGCCGGCGCCACGCAGCAGGACGCCCAGGACGCGATCGACGCCGCCCTCGCCGCGGCCCCGGCGTGGCGCGCGATGGCCTTCGACGACCGCGCCGCGATCATCCTGCGCGCCGCCGAGCTGCTCTCCGGCCCCTGGCGCGAGACGCTGGCCGCCTCCACGATGCTCGGCCAGTCCAAGACCGCGCAGCAGGCCGAGATCGACACCCCCTGTGAGCTCGTCGACTTCTGGCGCTTCAACGTGCACTACGCGCGCCAGATCCTCGCCGAGCAGCCCCCGGCGAACTCGCCCGGCGTGTGGAACCGCATGGACCACCGCCCGCTCGAGGGCTTCGTCTACGCGATCACGCCGTTCAACTTCACGGCCATCGCGGGCAACCTGCCCACCGCCCCCGCCCTCATGGGCAACGTGGTGGTCTGGAAGCCGTCCCCCACGCAGACCCACGCCGCCGTGCTGCTCATGCAGCTTCTGGAGGAGGCCGGTCTGCCGAAGGGCGTCATCAACCTGGTGACCGGTGACGGCATCGCCGTCTCCGAGGTGGCGCTGAACCACCGCGACCTGGCCGGTATCCACTTCACCGGTTCGACCCCGACCTTCCAGCACCTGTGGAAGACCGTCGGCAACAACATCGCCAACTACCGGACGTACCCGCGTCTGGTCGGCGAGACCGGCGGCAAGGACTTCGTCGTCGCCCACCCGAGCGCCGACCCGGCCATCCTGAAGACCGCGCTGACCCGTGGCTCCTTCGAGTACCAGGGCCAGAAGTGCTCGGCGTCCTCGCGGGCGTACGTGCCGGCCTCCATCTGGAACTCAGGTTTCAAGGAGTCCTTCGCGGCCGAGGTCGACGGCATCACCATGGGTGACGTCACCGACCTGACGAACTTCATCGGCGCCGTGATCGACGAGCGTTCCTTCGCGAAGAACAAGGCCGCGATCGACCGCGCCAAGGCCGACCCGACCTGCACGATCGTCGCGGGCGGTACGTACGACGACTCGGTCGGCTACTTCGTCCGCCCGACCGTCATCGCCTGCACCGACCCGGAGAACGAGGTCTTCACGACCGAGTACTTCGGCCCGATCCTCGCGATCCACGTGTACGAGGACGAGAACTACGACGCCATGCTGGAGCAGATGGAGTCGGCCTCCGACTACGCGCTGACCGGTGCGGTCATCTCCGGCGACCGCGCCGCCGCGGCCCGCACGATGGAGAAGCTGCGGTACGCCGCGGGCAACTTCTACATCAACGACAAGTCGACCGGCGCCGTCGTCGGCCAGCAGCCCTTCGGTGGCGGCCGTGCCTCGGGTACGAACGACAAGGCCGGTGCGCCGCAGAACCTGCAGCGCTGGACGCTGACCCGCGCCATCAAGGAGACGCTGGTCCCGCCGACCGACTACATCTACCCCCACCAGGGCTGATCCACCCGGGGCGCCGCAACACCGGCGCCCCCCACAAGTCCCGCCCCCCGCCCGGCCCCCCAGCCGGCCGGGGGGCGGTTTCCATGTGCGCCCGGCCCTCCGCGCCGACCGCTTCCGGCCACGCGCCCTTGCGGTCTAGGTAATGTGCATGTCAAATTCCTTGCTCGGTACGTACGTCCCCACACGTCACCCGAGAAGGAGCTCCCCCATGAGACGCACCCTTCCTGCGCGCATCGGCGTTTCCCTGCTGCTCGTCGGCGCGACCCTCGGCCTCGGCGCGACCTCCGCCGGGGCCGAAGCCGTTCCCGCCGCGAGCGCCACCCCCGCCCCGGCCGCCTACGCCCTGGACGCCACGCTCGAACGGCAGCTCGGCGCGGAGAGCGCCGGCAGCTACCTCGACGCGAAGACCGGCGGCCTCGTCGTCACCGTCACCAGCGACCGCGCCGCGGACCGGGCCCGTGCCGCCGGGGCCACCGTGCGCCGGGTCACGCGCAGCGCGGCGGAGCTCGGCGCCGCGATGGACGCCCTGGAGGCCGGTGCGAAGATCACCGGCACCTCGTGGGGCATCGACCCGCGGACCAACCAGGTCGCCGTGGAGGCCGACGAGTCGGTCTCCGCACGGGAGATGGCACGTATCAAGGCCGTCGCGAACCGGCTCGACGGAGCCGTACGCATCGCCAGGGTGCCCGGAGTGTTCCACCGCGAGGTCGCGGGCGGCGCAGCCATCTACGGCGGCGGCAGCCGCTGTTCGGCCGCGTTCAACGTCACCAAGGGCGGCGCCCGCTACTTCGTGACCGCCGGCCACTGCACCAACATCTCGGCCAACTGGTCCGCGAGTTCCGGCGGAGCGGTGATCGGCGTCCGGGAGGGCACGAGCTTCCCGACCAACGACTACGGCATCGTCCGGTACACCGACGGCTCCGCGCCCGCCGGGAACGTCACGCTCCACAACGGCAGCTTCCAGGACATCGCATCGGCCGCCGACGCGGTCGTGGGCCAGGCGCTGAAGAAGAGCGGCTCCACCACCAAGGTGACCAGCGGCACCGTCACCGCGGTCAACGTCACCGTCAACTACGGTGACGGGCCCGTCTACAACATGGTCCGCACGACCGCCTGTTCGGCCGGCGGCGACAGCGGCGGCGCCCACTACGCCGGCTCCGTGGCCCTCGGCATCCACTCGGGCAGCTCCGGCTGCACGGGCACGAACGGCTCGGCGATCCACCAGCCGGTCAAGGAGGCCCTGGCCGCGTACGGCGTCACCGTGTACTGACCCGCCCGGTACTTCGTGCCAGGACTGCCCCCTGCCCTCTCCCTGGGCAGGGGGCAGTCCTGGCAGGCTGGGTCCATGACACGGCCGACGGTGCTGCACACCGCCCACACCCACGAGCTGCCCCCGCCCGTCCTCGACGACATCCGGGCGTTCCTGGACGCGGCCTTCGCCGGGGACTTCGGTGACGACGACTGGGACCATACCCTCGGCGGGGTCCACGCGTACGTACGCGACGGCAGTGGGATCCTCGCCCACGGCTCCGTCATCCAGCGCCGGGTTGTCCACGAGGGCCGTTCGTACCGCATCGGGTACGTCGAGGGCGTGGCCGTCCGTCCCGACCGGCGGCGTGAAGGGCTCGGGGGCCGGGTGATGGCCGCGCTGGAGGGCGTCATCGACGGGGCGTACGCCTTCGGGGCGCTGTCCGCGTCCACCGAGGGCGCCTGGCTGTACGAGGCCCGGGGCTGGGAGCTGTGGCGGGGGAGCATCGCCGCGCTGGGGCCTCGGGGGACGGTGCCGCTGCCGGACGAGGAGGGCAGCGCGTACGTACGCGGCGGGCCGGATCCCCGTACCGGGACGCTGTTCTTCGACTGGCGCGACGGCGACGTGCTCTGACTGGGGTGGGCGGTCCTGGGTGGCCGGTCCTGGGTGGCAGGTTTCGAGGCGTCCGTCTCAGATAGTAGGAAGTCCGAGTAATTGTGGAGACAGACCGGCTCCGCTGTCTTAGCTTTGTAGAAGCCGAACGACTCGCTCGATCAAGCGACTGGCGGTTGTGAGCGCGTGCCCCCGAGCAGGCAACCCCTGCGGCACGTTCCCCGCCCCTTCCGGCGCCTCGAAATCCCGATCTCGAATCTCGATCTCGAAATCCTCGCGATCTCAAGGAGTCGATCCACCATGGCCGAGACCACTGTCCGACGCGTCCGCCACGCCCACCGCCCCAGCGAGTCCGAGCGCAAGAACGCCGCCGCCGCGCTTCAGCGCGCCCTCGACCGCAGGGACAACGGCGGCTCCACCGGCCACTGAGGGCCGGCCGGAGCACACCCGGTCCATGACACGCTGTCCGCCATGCGGACAGCGGATGTCATGGGGTGGGACGACCAGTAGGGTGCCGATATGTCTCGCAGCATCAATCTCGCAGTGATCCCCGGTGACGGTATCGGCCAGGAGGTCGTGGCCCAGGGCCTCAAGGTCCTCAACGCTGTTCTCCCGCAGGATGTGAAGCTGGAGACCAAGGAGTACGACCTTGGCGCCCAGCGCTGGCACCGCACCGGTGAAACCCTCCCGGACGCGGAGCTGGCGGCGCTCAAGAACCACGACGCCATCCTGCTCGGCGCCATCGGCGACCCGTCCGTGCCGTCCGGCGTCCTGGAGCGGGGGCTGCTGCTGAAGCTGCGTTTCGCCTTCGACCACTTCATCAACCTGCGCCCGTCGAAGCTCTTCCCAAACACCGCGACCCCGCTCGCCGGCCGCCCCGACATCGACTTCGTCGTCGTGCGCGAGGGCACCGAGGGCCCCTACACGGGCAACGGCGGTTCGCTGCGTACGGGTACGGAGCACGAGGTCGCCACCGAGGTCAGCCTCAACACCGCCTTCGGTGTCGAGCGCGTCGTCCGTGACGCCTTCGAGCGGGCGAACGCCCGTCCGCGCAAGAAGCTGACGCTGGTCCACAAGAACAACGTCCTCGTGTACGCGGGCCACATGTGGAAGAACATCTTCGACCGGGTCGCGGCCGAGTACCCCGACGTCACCACCGACTATCTGCACGTCGACGCCGCGACGATCTTCTTCGTCACCCAGCCGGAGCGCTTCGACGTCATCGTCACCGACAACCTCTTCGGTGACATCCTCACGGACCTCGCCGCCGCCGTCACCGGTGGTATCGGCCTGGCCGCCTCCGGCAACATCAACCCGACGGGCGCCTTCCCGTCGATGTTCGAGCCGGTCCACGGCTCCGCCCCCGACATCGCGGGCCAGGGCAAGGCCGACCCGACGGCCACGATTCTCTCCGTCGCCCTTCTGCTGCGTCACCTCGGCTACGAGACCGAGGCCGTGCGCATCGAGGACGCCGTCTCCGCCGATCTCGCGGAGCGCGACGGGGTCACCACTCGTACCACCGACGAGATCGGCGACGCCCTCGCGGTACGAGTAGCGAGCTGACCCGACGACTCCACTTCGAAGCCGCCGGGTCGCAACCGCACCCGGCGGCTTCACCTATGCGGTCTCCGGGTGCCACCATCGACCCTGGACCGTAATCACGCCATTTCGCGCACGGCCGCCCCCGGGAGATAATCGAACGCGGGGCCGTGGCTCGCGGCATTGCTCGGACGTCCTAAGACCTGTCTGATACCTGTCGGGCGGGAGCGGGCGTGAGCGCGGTCCATCACACACAAGACCGGTGAAGGACACGCACTCATGACGATGCCCACGATCGAGCTCAAGCCCTCCTCGAACCCGCTGTCCGACGCGGAGCGCGAGGCGATCCTGGTGAACCCCGGATTCGGCCGCTACTTCACCGACCACATGGTGACGATCAGGTGGACCGAGGGCCGGGGCTGGCACGACGCCCAGCTCGTCCCGTACGGCCCGCTGTCGATGGACCCGGCCAACATGACCCTGCACTACGCGCAGGAGATCTTCGAGGGCCTCAAGGCGTACCGCCAGCCCGATGGCAGCGTGGCCTCCTTCCGGCCGCAGGCCAACGCGGAGCGCCTCCAGCGGTCCGCGGCCCGGCTTGCGATGCCGGAGCTCCCGGTCGAGACGTTCATCGCGGCCTGCGACGCCCTGGTCCAGCAGGACAACGCATGGGTTCCGGAGCACGGCGGCGAGGAGTCCCTCTACCTGCGCCCGTTCATGATCGCGGCCGAGGTCGGACTCGGCGTGCGGCCGGCCAACGAGTACCTCTTCATCGTCATCGCCTCGCCGGCCGGCGCGTACTTCCCCGGCGGTGTGAAGCCCGTCTCCATCTGGCTCTCCGAGAACCGTGTCCGCGCCGTCCCCGGCGGCATGGGCGACGCCAAGACCGGCGGCAACTACGCGGCATCCCTGCTGGCCCAGGCCGAGGCCGCAGGGCACGGCTGCGACCAGGTCGCCTACCTCGACGCCGTGGAGCACAAGTGGGTCGAGGAGCTCGGCGGCATGAACCTGTACTTCGTGTACGGGCAGGAGGACGGGAAGAAGCGCATCGTCACCCCCGAGCTCACCGGCTCGCTGCTCGCCGGAATCACCCGCGACTCGCTGCTCAAGGTCGCCGGTGACCTCGGTTACGAGGCCGAGGAGGGCAGGGTCTCGATCGACCAGTGGAAGGCCGACACCGCGAACGGCACCCTGACCGAGGTCTTCGCCTGCGGCACCGCCGCCGTCATCACGCCCGTCGGCAACGTCAAGTCCGCCGACGGCGAGTGGATCCAGGGCGACGGCACGCCCGGCGAGGTCACGATGAAGCTGCGCGGGCGCCTGCTGGACATCCAGCGCGGTATCGCCGAGGACACGCACGGCTGGATGCACCCGCTCGGCCAGTAGCGTTCTCAGGCGCCGGACGGGCTGGTCACCAGGCTCGTCCGGCGCTCCTCGCGCCTGGTCAGGACGGTGTACGAAACCCCGCCCACCAGGCCCGAGAGGATGAAACTGCAGTCCACGCCGCCCGTGAGGGCGAGCAGCGGGCCCTCGTAGACCGTGGTGGAGACCGCCGCGAGTCCGACCGCCGCGCCCAGTGCCCAGGAGACCGTGGCGCCGATGTTCCAGCCCGCCCGGTACCAGTAGACGCCGCCCTTGGCGCGCCGGTTGAAGACCTGAAGGGCTTCCGGGTCGTACTGGCCGCCGCAGCGCACGTACCCGATCAGTGAGATCACTGCCCACGGGGTGCCGATGGCCGTCAGCAGGAGCACGAACGACGTCATCGCGGACTGCACGGACCAGGCGAACGAGCCGACGAACACGAACGCGGTCGCGACGGCGGCGGCGACCACGGTGGCGCTGGTACGGGTGGCCCTGGGCAGGATCGCGTCCAGGTCCAGGCCCATCGAGTACAGCATCAGACCGGCGTTGCCGACGGACCCGGCCGAGGCCGCCAGGAGCAGCGGCGCCAGGTACCAGAAGGGCGCGGCGTCGACGAGCGGTCCCGCGTAGTCCAGTCCCGCGCGAGCGGCGAGGGCCGTGTACGTACCGAACAGCTGCGGCACCAGCAGGCCGAGGAGCAGGCCGAGACAGGTGGCCAGGAAGACCTTGCGGGAGCTGTGGCGGCGCGGCGAGATGTAGCGCGTGTAGTCACCGAGCAGCGTGATGAAGGCGACCGGGCCGCTCAGCCCCGCCGCGACGGCCGCGAGCAGCCAGGTGGGCCAGAAGGAGCCGAGCAGGTACGGGGTGTCCGGGGGCGCGGCCCTGGTGAAGTCGCCGGAGTAGGCGAGGACGCCGAGCAGCAGGAGCGCGACCATGCCGATGGAGAGCACCTTGCTGAGCTTGAGCAGCAGCCGGTAGCCGAAGACCGCGGCGACGACGGTCGCGCCCGCGAGGACGGTGTACATCAGGGCCCGGGAGGCCCCGCCGTCCGGCAGTCCGGTCAGCCGGGACAGGGTCCCGACCATCACGTCCCCGCCGATCCACAGCGTGAGCGCCGTGTACCCGAGCGAGAGCAGCAGCCCGACGACCGAGCCGATGAGCCGGCCGCGTACGCCGAACTGGGCGCCGCTGGACGTGGAGAGGTTGGTCGCCGTCCGCAGGGAGATCAAGGCGAGCGGGGCGGTGACCAGGACGCCCGCCAGCGTCCCGACGACGATCGAGGTCACGGAGGGCCACAGGCCGAGCCCGAAGGACGGCGGCAGCCAGCCGAACACGATGACGCCCAGGCAAAGATTTGAACCGAGAAGGATGGACACGAGGTCGCGCGGCCCGCTGGTGCGCTCCTCGTCGGGGATGGTGTCGACTCCGCGCTGTTCTATCGGCATGAGGCCGCCCTTGACGCTCGACTGTTTGAGTGCCGCTCAATGTGACGCATGAAGCGGTATCCGTCAATGTCCCTGTCCATGCTTTCCAGCAGCGAGAGGTCATGGTTAGAGTGTTGTTCAAACATGGAGGTGTGGTGACGTGAGACTGACCCCGACCGAGCGCGACCGGCTGCTGCTCTTCGGAGCCGCCGAACTGGCGCGGGCACGCCGGGCACGTGGGCTGAGGCTCAACGTTCCCGAGGCGACCGCGCTCATCGCGGACACCGTCTGCGAGGCCGCCCGCGACGGGCGGCGGCTCGCCGAGGCCATCGAGGCCGCGCGTGCTGTGCTGGGCCCCGACGACGTACTGCCCGGTGTGGCGGACGTGGTCACCGAGGTGCATGTCGAGGCCGTCTTCGACGACGGTTCCCGGCTGGCCGTCGTGTCCGCGCCCATCGGAGGCGGGGGCCTCGGCGACGGGGCGCCCGGCGCCGTACTGCCCGCTTCGCCGAACGCCGAGCCCGAGCCGGCGCTGCGGCTGACCGTGCGCAACACCGCGACCGTCCCGGTCAGCGTCACCTCGCACTTCCACTTCTTCGAGGCCAATCCGAGGCTCGACTTCGACCGCGCGGCGGCGTACGGCATGCGGCTGTGCGTCCCCGCCGGATCATCGGTCCGCTTCGGTCCGGGCGACGAGGCCGAGGTCGGCCTCGTGCCGATCGGCGGCGCGCGGATCGCGATCGGATTCGCGGGCCTGGTCGACGGCCCGCTGGACGCGCCCGGCGCGAAGGAAGAGGCCCTGCGGCGCGCGGCGGCCTGCGGCTATCTCGGAGTGGAGGACGCCTGATGGACCCCTACGAATACGCCTCGGTCCACGGACCGCGCGCCGGAGACCGGGTCGTCCTCGGCGACTCCGGCCTGGTGGTGCGCGTCGAGTCGGACGCGCAGCTGCACGGCGACGAGTTCCTCGCGGGCTTCGGGAAGACGGCCCGTGACGGTCTGCACCTGAAGGCCGCCGCCGTACGCGACACGTGTGACGTCGTCATCAGCAATGTGCTGGTCATCGACGCGGTGCAGGGCATCCGCAAGGTGTCGATCGGTATCCGTGAGGGCCGCATCCACGCCATAGGGCGGGCCGGGAACCCGGACACCCTCGACGGCGTGGACGTCGTCGTCGGCACCGGGACCACCATCGTCTCCGGCGAGGGCATGATCGCCACGGCCGGCGCCGTGGACACCCATGTGCACCTGCTGTCGCCGCGCATCATGGAGGCCTCGCTCGCCTCCGGCGTCACCACCGTCATCGGCCAGGAGTTCGGCCCGGTGTGGGGGGTCGGCGTCAACTCGCCGTGGGCCCTGCGGCACGCGTTCAATGCCTTCGATGCCTGGCCGGTCAACATCGGCTTCCTGGCACGCGGTTCGTCCTCCGATCCGGCCCCGCTGGTGGAGGCGCTGGCCGAGGGCGGTGCGTCCGGTTTCAAGGTGCATGAGGACATGGGCGCGCACACGCGTGCGCTCGATACGGCTCTGCGGGTCGCCGAGGAGCACGACGTGCAGGTCGCCCTGCACAGCGACGGCCTGAACGAGTGCCTGTCGGTCGAGGACACCCTGAGCGTCCTGGACGGCCGGACGATCCATGCCTTCCATATCGAGGGCTGCGGCGGGGGACACGTACCCAACGTCCTGAAGATGGCGGGCGTGCCGAACGTCATCGGCTCGTCCACCAACCCGACCCTGCCCTTCGGCCGGGACGCGGTCGCCGAGCACTACGGGATGATCGTCTCCGTACACGACCTCAAGACCGACCTGCCCGGGGACGCCGCCATGGCGAGGGACCGGATCAGGGCCGGGACGATGGGCGCGGAGGACGTGCTGCACGACCTCGGCGCGATCGGCATCACCTCCTCCGACGCGCAGGGGATGGGGCGCGCGGGCGAGACCGTGCGCCGCACCTTCGCGATGGCCGGGAAGATGAAGGCCGAGCTGGGCCCGATGGAGGGCGACGGTCCGCACGACGACAACGCCCGGGTCCTGCGCTACATGGCGAAGCTGACGATCAACCCGGCCATCGCGCACGGTCTCGCCCACGAGGTCGGCTCGATCGAGGTGGGCAAGCTCGCCGACATCGTGCTGTGGAAGCCGCAGTTCTTCGGCGCGAAGCCGCAGATGGTCCTGAAGTCGGGCTTCCCCGCGTGGGGAGTGACGGGCGACCCCAACGCCGCGACCGACACCTGTGAACCGCTGGTCCTGGGACCGCTGTTCGGCGGGCACGGAGCGACGCCCGCCGATATCTCGGTGGCGTTCGTGGCGAAGGCCGCGACCGACCTCGGATCCGACCTGATGCCCACCCGGCGCCGCAGGGTCGCGGTGCGGGGCACCCGGGGCATCGGCCCGGCGGACCTGCTCCTCAACTCCCGGATCGGTGCGGTGAATGTGGACGGGGGCAGCGGTCTGGTCACGCTGGACGGCGCTCCGATGCGGTCCGAGCCGGCCGACTCGGTCTCTCTCAACCGGCTCTACTTCCTTTAAAAACAAGCCTTCTGGAGTACGACGACATGAGCTTCCGTATGCCCCCCGAGTGGGCCCCGCACGAGCGCACCTGGATGGCGTGGCCGGGTCCCAACGTCACCTTCTCCGGTGACGACCTCGCCGAGTCCCGCGAGGCCTGGGCCACGGTCGCCCGGGCCGTACGCCGCTTCGAGCCGGTGACCATGGTCGTCGGCCCCGGCCAGGCGGAGGGGGCCCGCGGCCTCCTCGGCCCGGACATCGAGCTGGTCGAGCGCGAGCTGGACGACGCCTGGATGCGGGACATCGGCCCGACCTTCGTCACCGACGGCACGCGCCTCGCCGCCGTCGACTGGGTGTTCAACGGCTGGGGAGCCCAGGACTGGGCGACCTGGGAGCACGACGCGAAGATCGCCCGTCATGTCGCGGACCTCATCGGCGTGCCCGTGCACAGCTCGCCCCTCGTCAACGAGGGCGGCGGCATCCACGTCGACGGAGAGGGCACGGTCCTGCTCACCGAGACCGTGCAGCTCGGCCCCGAGCGGAACCCGGGCTGGTCCAAGGAGGAGGTCGAGGCCGAGATCCACGCCAAGCTCGGCACCACGAAGGCGATCTGGCTGAAGCGCGGCCTCACCGGCGACTACCCGCCGCACGGCTTCGGCACCCTCGGCCATGTCGACATCGTCGCCGCCTTCGCGGGACCCGGCGTGATCGTCGTACACACCCAGCCCGACCCGTCCCACCCCGACCACGAACTCTGCAAGGAGAACGTGGAGATGCTCAGGGCGCAGACCGACGCGCAGGGCCGGAGCCTGGAGATCGTCGAGATCCCGGCCCCGACCACGGTGCGCGACGAGGACGGCGAGTGGGTCGACTACTCCTACATCAACCACTACGTCTGCAACGGCGGCGTCGTGCTGTGCTCCTTCGACGACCCCCGCGACGAGCTCGCCGCGGGCATCTTCCGCCGCCTCTACCCCGGCCGCGTGGTCGATCTGGTCGACGCCCGGACGATCTTCGCGGGCGGCGGCGGCATCCACTGCATCACCCAGCAGCAGCCTGCCGTACACGGCTGAGCGCTAGGGCCTGTCCGGCGGATCATGGCCGGGGCCACGGCGTCTGGCACGGCACCTCGCGGCGTTGCCGAAACGCCCGCATAGCTCCTTCCCCAAGCTCTCAACTTCGTTCGAGCAGGGGAGACCCCACCTGAGGACGCTTCGGCGCCTTGCGATGCACCGCACCAGACACCGCGTCCTATCCGACCCTGATCCGCCGGACAGGCCCTGGATCCGGTAGAACGTACGGGTGAACGAGATGCTCTGCGCCACGGCCGCAGCATGACCCCGCCACCCGCCCGCCGGCGCAATATCGCCCCGCCCCGGGAGTCCGTGCTCGTCGCGGCCATGGCCACCATCGCCGAGCGCGGGCTCGACGGGCTGACCATGGCCGGGCTCGGGCGCGAGGTGGGGATGAGCAGCGGGCACCTCCTCTACTACTTCCGGAGCAAGGACGAACTGCTCCTCCAGACCCTGGAATGGAGCGAGGGCCGTCTCGGCGCCGAGCGCCGCACCCTGCTCTCCGGGCAGGCGCCCGCCGCCGAGCGGCTCGGCGCCTATGTGGATCTGTACGTCCCCGAAGGCCCGCGCGACCCCCACTGGACGCTCTGGCTGGAGGTCTGGAACCGCTCGCAGAACGCCGACGCCGACGCGCGTGGACGGCAGGCCGCCATCGAGGGTGCCTGGCACCGGGACCTGGTGGCACTCGTCGCCGAGGGGATCTCGCGCGGCGAGTTCCGTCCCGTGGACCCGGACCGCTTCGCCTCGCGGCTGCGCGCCCTGCTCGACGGATTCAGCGTCCATGTCGCCGTCGGCATACCGGGTACGGGGCGCGAGCAGGTCCTCTCCCATGTGGAGGAGTTCCTGCGGGAGGCACTGCTCCCCGCTTCGGCGCCGTGAATCCGCGTCCGCTCCGTGAAGCCGCCTCGGCTCCGTGAAGCCGCTTCCGCGCCGGTGAATCCGCGGGAGCGGCCTGCGACGGACGTCACGACCGCATCCTGAGACGGGCCGGGGAGCGGGGGCGGCGCTGTGCAAGACTGCGTCCGTGTCCTCGTTCGTCATGATTATTGGCAGCAGGCGCGCCGGTCCGCAGTGACCGCCCCGTACCACCACGTACGGCGCGGCCATCGTGCCCCAGACCCGCGCGCAGACCTCTCGCACCCGCGAGGGGTTTTTTCGTTTTCCGGCCCTCACCTCGGCCGGGGCGTCGCGCGCGAGATGATGGGGGCAAGTGGAGCCCGATCGTCCGGATCCACTCATCCGACAGGAGTCAGATCAGCATGACCACCAAGGCCACGGCCACCGACGACAGCTTCCATGTCTTCGACACCACACTGCGCGACGGTGCACAGCGTGAAGGCATCAACCTGACGGTCGCGGACAAGCTGACCATCGCCCGGCATCTGGACGACTTCGGCGTCGGCTTCATCGAGGGCGGCTGGCCCGGCGCCAACCCGCGCGACACGGAGTTCTTCGCCCGTGCCGCACAGGAGATCCAGTTCAGGAACGCCCAGCTGGTCGCGTTCGGAGCGACCCGCAGAGCGGGCGGCAGCGCGGCCGACGACCCGCAGGTCAAGGCGCTCCTCGACTCCGGCGCGCCGGTGATCACGCTGGTCGCCAAGTCCCACGACCGCCATGTCGAACTGGCGCTGCGCACCACTCTGGAGGAGAACCTGGAGATGGTCCGCGACACCGTCTCCCACCTCCGCGAGCAGGGCCGGCGTGTCTTCGTCGACTGCGAGCACTTCTTCGACGGCTACCGCGCCAACGCCGAGTACGCCAAGGCCGTCGTCCGTGCCGCGTCCGAGGCCGGAGCCGACGTCGTCATCCTGTGCGACACCAACGGCGGCATGCTCCCCGCCCAGGTCCAGGCCGTCGTCGCCACCGTCCTCGCGGACACCGGGGCCCGCCTCGGAATCCACGCCCAGGACGACACCGGCTGCGCCGTCGCCAACACCCTCGCCGCGGTCGACGCGGGCGCCACCCACGTCCAGTGCACGGCCAACGGCTACGGCGAACGGGTCGGCAACGCCAACCTGTTCCCCGTCGTCGCCGCCCTGGAACTCAAGTACGGCAAGACCGTCATGCCCGAGGGCGCGCTCGCCGAGATGACCCGGATCTCGCACGCCATCGCCGAGGTCGTCAACCTCACGCCCTCCACCCACCAGCCCTACGTCGGGGTCTCCGCGTTCGCCCACAAGGCCGGGCTGCACGCCTCCGCGATCAAGGTCGATCCGGATCTGTACCAGCACATCGACCCCGAACTCGTCGGCAACACCATGCGGATGCTCGTCTCCGACATGGCGGGCCGCGCCTCGATCGAGCTCAAGGGCAAGGAGCTCGGCATCGACCTCGGGGGCGACCGCGAGCTCGTCGGACGGGTGGTGGCACGGGTCAAGGAGCGCGAACTCAAGGGCTACACGTACGAGGCGGCCGACGCCTCCTTCGAACTCCTGCTGCGCAGCGAGGTCGAGGGCCGGGCCCGCCGCTACTTCCGTACGGAGTCCTGGCGCGTCATCACCGAGGACCGCCCCGACGGTACGCACGCCAACGAGGCGACCGTGAAACTCTGGGCCAAGGGTGAGCGGATCGTCACCACCGCGGAGGGCAACGGCCCGGTCAACGCGCTGGACCGGGCGCTGCGCATCGGTCTCGAGCGGATCTACCCGCAGCTGGCCAAGCTGGAACTGGTCGACTACAAGGTCCGCATCCTGGAGGGCACGACAGGCACCGACTCCACCACCCGGGTACTGATCACCACGGGCGACGGAGCCGGTGACTGGTCGACGGTGGGAGTCGCGGAGAACATCATCGCGGCGTCCTGGCAGTCGCTGGAGGACGCGTACACGTACGGCCTGCTGCGGGCGGGCGTCGAGCCGACGGACTAGGACCGACCGCCGGACGGGCTTGGCTTTCAGGCCCGTCCGGCGCTCGCAGGCGAACGGGTGACCGCATCCTCCGACGGCCGCCCCAGTTGACTCCTTCGTCCGACCGCCGACGAGAAGGAGTCCCGATGCCACCCGCCCACCACCCCCGCACCGGTCACCGGGGCAGACCGGCGACGGCCGTGCTCGCAGCCGTCACGGGCCTCGCCGGACTGCTCACCGGAGCCGCCCCCGGCGCGCCCGGCGCCACGAGCGGCTCCGCACCCTCGGCGCGCGTCGTCGTCGACTCGGCCGTGCACCCGGTGAACGAGGGCGCCACGGCGGTCATCGAGATCTCCGTCGCCACCGCCACCGGCTCCCGCCGCATCGAGGAGCCCGTCACCGTCGCGTACACGACCAAGGGCGGCAGCGCCCGCTCCGGCGCCGACTACACACCGGTCACCGGCACCCACACCTTCCCGGCGGGCACCACGTCCGGCACCTCGCACACCATCGCCGTGGCCACCGCGCACGACGAGGGCGCGGAACCGGCCGAGACGGTCCCCGTCGAACTCGACGTCACCGGGGCCGAGTCGCCCCAGGAGGACCCGCAGGCCGTCATCGACGCCCACGGACTCCCGTACCAGAACCCGCGGTTGCCGGTGAAGCGGCGTGTGGCCGACCTGGTGGCGCGGATGTCGCTCGCCGAGAAGGCCGGCCAGATGACCCAGGCCGAGCGCACCGCGCTGAAGTCGCAGGGCGACATCGCCGCGTACGGTCTCGGCTCGCTGCTCTCCGGCGGTGGTTCCGCACCCACCCCGAACACGGCCGCCGCCTGGGCGAAGATGGTCGACGCCTACCAGTTGCGCGCGCGGGCGACCCGGTTCCAGATCCCGTTGATCTACGGCGTGGACGCCGTGCACGGCCACAACAACGTGATCGGTGCGACGGTCATGCCGCACAACATCGGCATCGGCGCGGGCCGTGACCCGCAGCTCGCCGAGCGGACCGGCGCGGTCACCGCGAGCGAGGTCCGCGCGACGGGCATCCCCTGGGACTTCGCCCCCTGCGTGTGCGTGACCCGCGACGAGCGCTGGGGCCGCTCGTACGAGGCGTACGGCGAGGACCCGGCCCTGGTGGAAGCCATGGAGACGGTCATCGACGGCATGCAGGGCAGCCCCTCCGGCGCGGACCTGGACCGCAACGACAAGGTGCTGGCCGGAGCCAAGCACTTCGTCGGCGACGGCGGTACGGAGTTCGGCTCGTCCACCTCGGGTGCGTACACGATCGACCAGGGCGTCACGAAGGTGACCCGCGAGGAGCTCGAAGCGGTGCACCTCGCGCCGTTCGCGGAGGCCGTCGGGCGGGGCGTCGGCACGGTCATGCCGTCCTACTCCTCGCTCGACGTCATCGGCGACGGCGCGGGCCCGGTGAAGATGCACGCGCACGCCGAGATGATCAACGGCGTGCTGAAGGACCGGATGGGCTTCGAGGGCTTCGTCATCAGCGACTGGCAGGCCATCGACCAGATTCCCGGTGACCACGCCACCGACGTCCGTACGTCGGTCAACGCGGGACTCGACATGATCATGGTCCCGACCGCGTACCAGGACTTCACGAAGACGCTCCGCGACGAGGTCGCCGCGGGGCGCATCGCCGAGGCCCGGATCGACGACGCGGTCTCCCGGATCCTGACCCAGAAGTTCCGGCTGGGGCTGTTCGAGAAGCCGTACGCGGACCCGTCCGCCCTGGACGGCGTCGGCTCGGCCGGACACCGCGCCGTCGCCCGCGAGGCGGTGGCCAAGTCCCAGGTGCTGCTGAAGAACGACGGTGCGGTCCTGCCCATCGACCCGTCGGCGAAGGTGTACGTCGCCGGATCCAACGCGGACGACCTCGGCAACCAGGCCGGCGGCTGGACCGTCGGCTGGCAGGGCGCGTCGGGCAGGACCACCACGGGTACGACGATCCTCGAAGGCATGAGGAAGGCGGCCTCCGACCCGGCGTCCGTCACGTACTCCAAGGACGCCTCGGCCGCCACGGACGGCTACGACGCCGGAGTCGTGGTCGTCGGCGAGACCCCGTACACCGAAGGCGTCGGAGACGTCGGCAACGGCCACGACCTGGAGCTCACGGCCGCCGACCAGGCAGCCGTGGACACGGTCTGCGCCGCCATGGAGTGCGCCGTCCTGGTCGTCTCAGGACGCCCGCAGCTCATCGGCGACCGGCTCGGCTCCATCGACGCCCTCGTGGCCTCCTGGCTGCCGGGCACCGAGGGCGACGGCGTCGCCGACGTCCTGTACGGCGAGCGCCCCTTCACCGGACAGCTCCCGGTCACCTGGCCGAGGTCCGAGGCGCAGCTGCCGATCAACGTCGGCGACGCGGTCTACGACCCGCAGTTCCCGTACGGCTGGGGACTGACCACGCTGAGGACGCCCCCGGCGGGCGGCGGCAGGGCGAGCGTGGAACGGGCCAGGCTGCTGGTCCAGCAGAAGACCGACGGCAAGCTGACCGCGGCGGTGTCCGGGCCGTTCGCGGACGCCGACCACCTGCTGCTTTCCGGTGATCTCGCGGGGGCCATGGCGAAGCTTCGGGCGGCCTATCGCGCCGCCTGAGCGCGTAACGGTACAAAATAGAGCCAAGTGGGCGGCGCTTTTGTCGCCCACTTGGCGTACTTTCGGAGTATGCGGAAGAGGCTGTTCGCTCCCCTGTGGGCCTGCCTGCTGCTGATACTCTCGGCGGCCGTGCTGGCGATGTCCCCCGCTGCGCCGTCCGCCGCCGCCACGATCGACGACGCGGCCCAGGCCCTGCGCCAGGGTCCGGTCTACGTCGACCCGGCAGCTGCCGGCCAGCTCTCCTCGGCCGAGGAGAACGCCCTGGAGAAGAAGATCAAGGACGCCGACAAACCGGTGTTCGTGGCCGTCCTGCCGGAGTCGCCGGACTACCCGGAGGAGGGCCTCCTCGCCAATCTGCGCAACGACACCGGGATCACGGGCCTCTACGCGGTCCGTCTCGGTGACGGCTTCGACGCCGGCGCGGACAGCAGCGTGATGACGGTGCGGGCCGTCGACAACCTGGTCGCATCCGTGGAGACGCAGGACGCCGGCGCGGACGCGGCGACGCAGCTCAACGCCTTCGTCGACCAGGCCGTCGAACAGGCCCGGGGCACCGCCCCCGCCTCCTGGGCCTCCGACGGCGCGGGAGAGGGCAGCGCGGGTCCCTCAGCCACCGGTCTGATCGCGCTCGCCGCGGTGGCCGTGGCAGGCGGCGCCGGCGCGTTCGCGATCGTGCGCCGCAACCGCCGCCGCAAGGACGAAGAGGAAAGGGCCTCGCTCGACAAGCTCCGGGTCGTCGTCGACGAGGACATCACCGCGTACGGCGAAACCCTGGAACGGCTCGACTTCCACCCCGCGGAGAAGGGCGCCGACGACACGATGCGCGCCGACTACGAGCGCGCGCTCGACTCGTACGAGAGCGCCAAGACGAAGATGGAACGGGCCCGGCACCCCTCCGAGGTGCGCGGAGTCACCCAGTCCCTGGAGGACGGCCGCTTCTCCCTCGCCGTCCTGGAAGCCCGCAGGACGGGCGCGGAACTCCCCGCCCGCCGCCCGCCCTGCTTCTTCGACCCCCGCCACGGCCCCTCGGTCGCCGACGCCCTGTGGACGCCGTCCGGCGGCGCCGCCCGCGAGGTCCCGGTCTGCGGCGCCGACGAGGTCCGGCTGCGCGAGGGCGATGACCCGATGAGCCGCACCGTCGACGTCGGCGACGGCCGCCGCCGCCCGTACTGGGAGGCGGGACCCGCGTACGGCCCCTGGGCGGGCGGCTACTTCGGCGGCGGCCTGCTGCCTGGCCTGCTGGTCGGCACGATGCTCGGCTCGATGCTGGCGTCCCCCGCGTACGCAGGGGAGTACGGCGGCGGTGACTTCGGCTCCGGCGGCGAATGGAGCGGCGGCGACGTCTCCGGCTCCGACTTCAGCTCCTCGGACTTCGGCGGCTTCGGGGGCGGCGGAGGCTTCGACGGCGGCGGTTTCTAGGGGCTGACGCGCCCCGCGCCGCCGTACTCCCCGCGCGGCTCGGGAAGCCGCGATCCATGCTAAACCTGATCTTATGTGGGGATCCGGTCGATTCCGGGCGTGGTTCCGTCGCCCCGCTCGGCGGCCACATCGGCACGGAGACGGAGGCATGGGCGACACCGGACGGGCGCAGGGCAACGGCGGGGCGGACCCGCCCAGGGCCGGGAGCGCGCGTTCGCTGTTCAGTCTGCGCACGGTGGCCGGACAGGTCTTCTGTCTCATGCTGGGACTCGTGGTGCTGCTCGTCTCCGCCGCTGCCGTCGCGCTCGTGGTCCAGGGCCGGCGCGACACCATGCAGGAGGCCGAACTCCACACCCTGGGCGTCGCCGAGACCTTCGCCCACGCACCGGGGATCGTGGCGGCGATGGACGGCCCGAATCCCACGGCCGCGCTCCAGCCGATCGCCGAGCAGGTCCGCGTGAAGACCGAGGTCGACTACGTGGTCGTCTCCGACGACCGGGGGATCCGGCTCACGCACCCCGACCCCGAGCTGATCGGGAAGCGCGTCGTCGGCCCGTACCACAAGGCTCTGGAGGGTGAGGCGTTCACCCGGACCTTCGAAGGAGTCCGGGGACGTGCGGTCAACTCGGTGGTGCCCGTCCCGCGCGCGGACGGTTCGATCGCCGGTCTGGTGTCGGTGGGCATCACGGTGGAGTCGGTGGAGAGCGTGGCGGACCGGAGCCTGCCGTTCAGTGTCGGCGCCGCGGGTGTGGCACTCGTCCTCGCGGCGGGCGGCGCCGCGCTCGTCAGCAGGCGCCTGGGCCGCCAGACCCACGGCCTCGGACCGGACGGTATGACACGGATGTACGAGCACCACGACGCGGTGCTGCACGCAGTCCGCGAAGGAGTGCTCATCATCGGCCCCGACGGCCGGCTGCTGCTGGTCAACGACGAGGCCCGCCGGCTGCTGGACCTGCCCGCGGACGCCGAGGGCCGGGCCGTGACGGACCTCGGCCTGGACGAGGGCACCGCCGAACTCCTGGCCTCGGGCCGGAGCGCCACGGACGAGGTCCGGCGGGCCGGGAACCGGCTGCTGGCCGTCAACCTCCGCCCCACCGACCCGCACGGCGGCCCTCCCAGCACCGTCGCCACCCTGCGGGACACCACCGAGCTGCGCGCGGTCACCGGCACGGCGGAGGCGGTACGGGAACGTCTGCTGCTCCTGTACGAGGCGGGGGAGCGGATCGGTACCACCCTCGACGTCACCAGGACGGCCGAGGAGCTGACGGAGGTGGCGACCCCGGGATTCGCCGACTTCGCCTCGGTCGACCTCGCCGACGAGGTCCTGCGCGGTGCGGAACCGCCGCCGCCGACGGGTGACGTGATGGAGATGCGCCGTACGGCCATCACGGGCACCGACCCGGACCACCCGCTCTACCCGCTCGGCCGGGTGGTCGGCTTCTTCCCCACCAGCGCCGGTGCCGTGGGCACGAGCGGCGGCCACATCTGGATGGAATCCGATCTGGCGACGGCGCAGCACTGGCGGGTGCGTGACCCCGACCGGGGGGCGAGCGTCCTGGAGTACGGGATCCACTCGCTCATCTCCGTACCGCTGCACGCCCGCGGTGTCGTCCTCGGGATGGCCAACTTCTGGCGCGCCACGAACCCGGACCCCTTCGACGAGGAGGACCTCTCCTTCGCCGAGGAGCTGGTGGCACGGGCGGCGATCAGCATCGACAACGCCCGCCGCTACACCCGCGAGCACGAGATGGCCGTCACGCTCCAGCGCAGCCTGCTGCCCAGGGGTGTGCCCGAACAGAACGCCCTCGACGTCGCCCACCGCTATCTGCCGGCCCAGGCCGGAGTGGGCGGCGACTGGTTCGACGTGATCCCGCTGTCCGGCGCCCGGGTCGCCCTGGTCGTCGGCGACGTCGTCGGTCACGGGCTGCACGCGGCGGCCACGATGGGGCGGCTGCGCACCACGGTCCACAACTTCTCCACGCTGGATCTTCCGCCGGACGAACTCCTCGGCCACCTCGACGAACTCGTCGCCCGGATGGACCAGGACGGGACGGACGACGGCTCCGACGTGGGCATCGCCGGGGCCACGTGTCTGTACGCGATCTACGACGGGGTCTCCGGGAACTGCTCCATGGCCCGCGCAGGACACCCCGGACCGGCGCTGGTCCTGCCCGACGGGACCGTGGAGTTCCCCGAGACGCCCGCGGGGCCGCCGCTGGGCATCGGCGGCATGCCGTTCGAGTCGGCCGAGTTCACGGTCCCCGAGGGCAGCCGCCTGGTCCTGTACACCGACGGTCTGATCGAACGCCGCGACCGGGACATCGACGAGGGCCTCGACGTATTGCGTACCGCTCTCGGACATCCGGACCGGACCCCGGAGGAGACCTGTGACGACGTGCTCGCCGCCCTGCTCCCCACCCACCCCACCGACGACGTGGCTCTCCTGGTCGCCCGCACCCACCGGCTGGACCCCGGCCGGATCGCCGAGTGGGAGGTCGAACCCGAGCCGTCGGCTGTCGCCGGAGTCCGCAAGGGAGTGGCCCGCTGGCTCGGTGAACGGGGCCTGGAAGAGGAGGCGTTCGTCACCGAGCTCATCCTGAGCGAACTGGTCACCAACGCCATCCGCTACGGCTCGGGACCGATCGTGGTCCGGCTCCTGTACGACCGCAGCCTGGTCTGCGAGGTCTCCGACACCAGCAGCACCTCCCCGCACCTGCGCTACGCGACGACCACCGACGAGGGCGGCCGGGGCCTGTTCCTCGTCGCCCAGTTCGCGGAACGCTGGGGCACCCGCTACACCGCGACGGGCAAGGTCATCTGGTCGGAGCAGCCGGTCGACGAACCGGACTGAGTTGCCGTTTCGGCAAGCAAACTTGTTGATTCCGTGAGTCGGGCGCACTCTCTTCGTAAAGGGAGGTGTTCCGCATGGAGGACATGCAGCAGAGGTACGACGTGGTGGTCGTGGGCGGCGGAGCCGCCGGGCTGAGCGGGGCGGTGGCGCTGGCCAGGGCGCGGCGTTCCGTGGTGGTCATCGACGCGGGCCGGCCCCGCAACGCGCCCGCGTCGCACGTGCACAACTACCTGGGGCGCGAGGGCACACCGCCCTTGGAGCTCCTGGCCGTCGGTCGCGAGGAACTGGCGGGTTACGGGGGAAGAGTCGTCGAGGGCGGCGTCGCGGCCGCCGAGAAGCTGCCGGACGGCGAGGGCTTCCGGGTCCTGTGCGAGGACGGAAGCGCCGTGCTGGCGCGCCGGCTGCTCGTGACCACGGGGCTCGTCGACGAGCTGCCGCCCGTGCCCGGCCTGGCCGAGCGGTGGGGCCGCGACGTGCTGCACTGCCCGTACTGCCACGGCTGGGAGGTGCGGGACCGTGCGATCGGCATCCTGTCCGTCGGTCCGCTCGCCGTGCACCAGGCGCTGATGTGGCGCCAGTGGACGGAACACCTGACGTTTTTCCGCCACCTGGGACCCGAACCGAGCGATGAGGAGTACGAGCAGCTGGCCGCCCGCGGTATCGCCGTGGTGGACGGGGAGGTCGCCGGGCTGGAAGTGGCCGACGACCGGCTCACCGGGGTGCGGCTGGCCGGGGGCCGGGTGATCCCGTGCGAGGCCGCGGTGACGCAGCCGCGCTTCACCGCCCGCTCGGGTGTCCTCACGAGCCTGGGCCTTGTGGCGACCGCGCAGGAGATGGGCGGGCATGTGGTCGGCACGTACGTCGCGGGCGACGCGACCGGAGCCACGGAGGTCCCCGGCGTCTGGGTGGCGGGCAACGTCGCCAACCTGACCGAACAGGTGGTCGGCGCCGCCAATGCCGGGCTGCGGGCGGCCGTGGCGATCAACGCCGACCTGATCGCCGAGGACACCGGGCGCGCGGTCGACGCCCGCCGCGCGCAGCTGTCGGCGGCCGTCGCGAAGGGCTAGGACGCCGAGCGCCCGCCCTCCTCCCCGGTGGGGGAGTGAAGGCGGGCGCGCTCGGTCCGTACGGGTGTCGCGGAGGGGTCAGGCCTGCGGGGCGGCGGCCTTGATCGCGGAGATGTCGAAGTTCAGCTTGACCTTGTCGCTGACCATCACGCCGCCGGTCTCCAGCGCCGCGTTCCAGGTCAGGCCCCAGTCGGAGCGCAGGATGTCCGCGCTGCCCTCGAAGCCGACGCGCTCGTTGCCGTAGACGTCGGTGGCGGAGCCGTTGAACTCCAGGTCGATGGCGAGCGGGCGGGTCACGTCCTTGATCGTGAGGTCACCGGTGACACGGTACTTCTCGCCACCGAGCTGCTCGGCCGCGGTGGACCGGAAGGACATCAGCGGGAACGTCTCGGCGTCGAAGAAGTCGCCGCTGACGAGGTGGCCGTCGCGGTCGGCGATGCCGGTGTCGACGCTGGCGATCCTGACGTCGATCGAGGCGGCGGAGTTCGAGGGGTCGGAGCCGTCCAGCTTCAGGCTGCCCTCGTGCTCGCCGAAGGAGCCGCGGACGTTGGTGACCATGGCGTGGCGCACCGTGAAACCGATGCTGCTGTGGGCCGGGTCGATCGCGTAGTCGCCGGTCAGGGCGGCCAGCGCGGGGTCCACCGCGAGCGTGGCGGTCGTGGACGGGGCGTCGTTGTTCTTGCGGTTGAACAGAGCCATGGCTCCTCCTCGGGGGACGTGATCGAGCGGCTGCCGAAGGTTTGTTTAACCTTCAACGAGATTCACTGTAAAGCAATCTAGTTCAAAGTTCAACATCAAGGGTCCAGGCCGGTCCGGAAGTCACCCTTCCGCCCCCTGCGGCGGCCGTCGCCCTCTGGCGGACACGCGTAGAACTCGGGCACCATCTCCCTGCTCGGCCGCGCGGCTGTGTACCCCCGGAATTGTCATGAGCAGGAGGAATTCCCCCCATGCCGACCCGCCCAAGGCTCCGCTCCGCCCTCACCGCACTCGCCCTCGTTCTCGGCGCGCTCTTCGCCCCCGGCATCGGCGTCCTCAGCGGCGCCACCGAGGCGCACGCCGTGACCAAGCTGACCCACTCCCAGGCGACCGCGAGGTTCAGCTCCTCCGGGATCACCTGGTCGTCCTCCGGCGGATGTTCCAACCGGAACATCTCCACCTGTACGTCCTTCGACCAGCTCAACCTGATGAGCGCCCAGGGCGCCCAGACGCTGAAGAGCGCCACCGGCTGCGCCCTCAACATCACCGGCGGCACCGAGACCGGGCACGCCAGTGGCACGTACTCGCACTGGAACGGCTACAAGCTCGACTTCGCCAAGACCACCTGCGTGACGAACTACGTCAAGAACACCTTCACCTACATAGGTCTGCGGGGAGACGGCGCACCCCAGTACAGGTCCGGCTCCGGCAACGTCTACGCGGACGAGGGCAACCACTGGGACGTGACGTACTACAACTGCGGCGGCTGCTGAGCCGTATCCGCGGCGCGTGCGGTGCCCCCCGTCCGGCGGGACGGGGGGCACCGCACGTGGAGCGGGCCCACTTGGACTAAAGGAGAGCGGTTGTTGGACTGGTAAGTCCTTCCGGGCCGTACGCCGTTGACGGTGTCCCGACACCGCGAATACTCAGGCCTCATGTCGCGAAGATTCACTTCGGCGGGCGCTGTAGCCGCCGCCTCAGCAGCCGTCCTGGCGCTCGTGGGGACCAGCCTCCCCGCCGCAGCCGCCGACCCCCTCCCCGCCGCCGCCGAGGCGGCCGACGCCACCGGCTCCACCGTCATCGGATCGGACCAGCTCGCCGTCGCCGTCGCCGACGACTTCCCGCGCGTCCTGTCGTACACCGACCGGGCCGGCGGCGGGCAACTGGCCGGCAGCACGCGGCCGGTCACCGAGATCACCCTCAACGGAACCGCCCGCCCCGTGCGGCTCAAGGGGGCGCCCGAGGTCACCGCCACGGCCGCCCGCTACACGCTCACCTTCCCCGACCTGCCCGGCGTCGAGATCGACGCCGCCATCGAGGTCTCCGGCCGCGCGACCACCTTCAAGGTGACCGCCGTACGCGACACCGAGACGTTCCGCGTCGGCACCATCGACATACCCGGCCACGACCTGGTCTCCGTCGGTTCCGCGGACACCGGCGCCGCGACCGCCTTCACCCGGCTCGACCCCGACTCCACGAAGACCGCCGACGTCTTCGCGAAGGTCACCCCGCAGACCGCCGCCGACGCCGCACCCGTGGGCGCCGCGTACGCCATCGTCAACACCGGCACCCTCGCCGCCGCCGTCGAGTCCAACTCCTCGTACGACAAGCCGTCCGGGGCCACCGGCGGCGACGACGCCCGCTTCTGGCACCAGGCGCGCAAGGCGGCCGACGGCAGTGTCCGGGTCGGCGTCTGGTCCGGGCAGTGGACCTACCGGGGAGCCGGTGCGCCGCAGCCCGAGAGCGGCGCGGACCTGCCCTGGGCGAAGGTCGTCGTCACCCCCGACGCCAACGGCGACAAGGCCGTGGACTGGCAGGACGGCGCCGTCGCCTTCCGCTCCATCGGCATCAAGGCGCCCGGTGGCGACGAGACCGCGGACCGGGTCATCACCCACATCCCGTTCAACTTCGCCAGCCAGGCCACCCACCCCTTCCTGCGCACGCTCGACGACGTCAAGCGGGTCTCGCTGGCGACCGACGGCCTCGGCCAGCTGGCCGTCCTCAAGGGCTACGGGTCCGAGGGTCACGACTCCGCCCATCCCGACTACGGCGGCAACTACAACAAGCGCGCGGGTGGGCTCAAGGACCTCAACAAGCTGCTCAAGAAGGGCAAGGACTGGGGGGCGACCTTCGGCGTCCACGTCAACGCCACCGAGTCCTACCCCGAGGCGAACGCGTTCGACGAGCAGCTCGTCGACAGGACGAAGCCCGGCTGGAACTGGCTCAACCAGAGCTACTACATCGACCAGCGCCGCGACATCAACAGCGGTGATCTGGCCAGGCGCTTCCAGCAGTTGCGCGACGAGACCGACCGCAACCTGAGCTTCCTCTACATCGACGTGTACTACTCGCACGGCTGGATCGCCGACAAGACCCTCCAGGCCGTGCAGAAGCAGGGCTGGAACGTCGGCACGGAGTGGGCCGACAAGTTCGAGCGTGCCTCGCTCTGGTCCCACTGGGCCAACGACCTGAGCTACGGCGGGGCCACCAACAAGGGCCTCAACTCGCAGATCATCCGGTTCATCCACAACGGCGAGAGGGACGTCTGGAACAACGACCCGGTCCTCGGCCAGACGGCGATCGAGGAGTTCGAGGGCTGGACCGGCGAGACGAACTGGAACACCTTCTACAACAACATCTGGCAGAAGAACCTGCCCGCCAAGTACCTCCAGCAGCAGAAGATCACCGACTGGGACAAGGCCGCCTCCGACATCACCTTCACCGGCGGCGTCCGCGGCACGGTCGAGAACGGGCAGCGGACTTTCTACGCGGACGGCCGCAAGGTCCTCAGCGGTACGGACTACCTGCTGCCGTGGGACGGCGGCAAGAAGCTCTACCACTACAGCAAGTCCGGTGGTACGAGCAGTTGGGCGGTGCCCTCGACGGGCGCGTACACCGTCTACAAGCTCACCGACAACGGCCGCGAGAAGACCGCCACCGTACGCCCGGTGAACGGGAAGATCACGCTGAAGGCCACCGCCGGGCAGCCGTACGTCCTCTACCCGGACCAGGCGCCGCAGGCAGCCGACCCGCAATGGGGCGCGGGCAGTCCGGTCGACGACCCCGGTTTCAACGACCAGGGGCTCGACGGCTGGTCGAAGACCGGCGCCGCCGCCCGGCACACCGACGACCGGGGCCGCAACAGCGCGAAGCTCTCCGGCACCGGAACGGCGGCGCTCTCGCAGAGTGTCGACGGTCTGGAGCCCGGCAAGCGCTACACCGCCTCCGCCCTGATCGAGGTCGAGCCGGGCCAGACCCGGCGCACCACCCTCTCGGCCGGCGGGAAGTCCGTCGCCGTGGACCGCTCCACGGCCCGGGACCAGGTGGCGGCGTCCGACTGGCACGGCAGCTATTTCCAGCGGGCCAAGGTGAACTTCACCGCCCCCGCGAACGGCCGCACCACGCTCCGGATCGAGGCGGCGAAGGGCAGCGCGGCGACCGTACGGGCCGATGACGTACGGATCGTCGCCAACGCGCCGACGACCAAGGCCGACACGGTCGTGTACGAGGACTTCGAGGACGTCGACCAGGGCTGGGGCCCGTTCCTCAAGGGCGACGCGGGCGGCTCCACCGACCCCCGCACCAGCATCTCCCAGCTCCACGCCCCGTACACCCAGGCCGGCTGGAACGGGAAGCTGATCGACGACGTGCTGGGCGGCAAGGAGTCCCTCAAGGCCCACGAGGAGAACACCGGTCTCGTCTACCGGACCGCTCCCTGGACCGTGCCGATGACCGACGGCCACCGCTACAAGGTCGAGTACGACTACCAGTCCAGCCACGCCGGGGCCTACGAGTGGGTCGACGGCTACGACCGGATCGACGCGAGCGGCGACCCCGACTCCGTCGAGACCCGGACCACGGCCATCGGACAGCAGCGCACCACCGGCCACTTCAGCCAGACCGTCACGGCGGGCTGCGGGGACACCTGGACCGGACTGCGCAAGCGCGGTGACGCCCCCGACGGCGCCGACTTCGTCCTCGACGGCTTCACCGTGACCGACCTCGGTCCCGCCCCCGCCGGGGAGAAGGCCGCCTGCGGCACGCTCACCGTCGCCGCGGACGCCGAGACCCTGGAGCCCGGCACCGCCAACAAGGTCGAGGCCACGTTCACCAACTACGAGGCGACGGCGGCGACCGGTGTCGAGATGGGCCTGACCCTGCCCGACGGCTGGCAGGCGGAGCCCGCGGGCGCCGTCACCTTCGACTCGGTCGCCCCGGGTGCGAAGGTCACGGGCAGCTGGCAGGTCACCCCGCCGGTGGACGCCAAGTACCAGACGTACGCGCTGAGTTCGCAGGCGTCCTACACGGTCGGCGGGGAGGCGCGGCAACTCGGCGCGCAGACGTCCGTACGGACCCTGCCGCCGCCGCCCACCACGGACAGCTGGGCCAGCGACCTGGACTGGACGGCCTCCGAGAACGGCTGGGGCCCGGTCGAGCGCGACCTCTCCAACGGCGAGACCGGCACCGGCGACGGCTCCCCGCTCAGGATCGGCGGCGTCGCCTACGCCAAGGGCATCGGCACCCACGCCCCGGCGAAGATCCGCTACTACCTGGGCGGGAAATGCACCTCCTTCACCGCCGAGGTGGGCGTGGACGACGTGCAGGCCACCCGTGGCAGCGTGCAGTTCTCCGTCACGGCCGACGGTACGGAGAAGGTGAAGTCGCCCGTCCTGAAGGCGGCCGACGCGGCCTGGCAGCTCACGGCCGACGTCACCGGCGCGAAGTACGTCGACCTGCTCGTCGGCGAGGGCGGCGACGGCAACGGCAACGACCACGCCGACTGGGGCAGCGCCCGCTTCCACTGCGGTAGCTGACCCGTACAGAGGCACGGGCGTGGGACACAATCCCGCGCCCGTGCCGTGGCATGCCCGGCTCCGGAGCCCGCACAGGAGAAAGCGCTTTCGACCAAAGCCCGCACACCCATTGAAAGGGCCTCGGGGTGCGTGCTAAACCAGCGGGCAACTGGTCTGAACCACTTGCTCCGGGAGGACTCCCCGTGCCGCTCCTGCCTGCCGCCTGGTCCCGCCGCGCCTTCCTCGCCACCACCTCGGCCAGCGCGCTCGGCGCCGCACTCGCCGGCCCCGCACGCGCCGCGACGAGCGCGGACGAGTACGACACGCTCAGGGCCCGCTGGGTCGGGCTCGCGCTCGGCGCCGGCTTCGACCCGGCCGCCGAACCCTTCGCCTCCCGGCTCCGGGAGACCGGCCAACTCGCCGCCGGCTTCAGGGCGTCCATGGCTCCGGCCGCCAACTCCCTCTGGCCCGGCTACACCTTCGACCCGCCGTCCGGCATCACCCAGAGCTACAGCCGCCTGTGGACCATGACCCAGGCGTACCTCCAGCCGGGCACCGGACTCACCGCCGACGAGACGCTCCTCGCCGACATCATCAGGGGACTCGACCACCTCTCCACGACGGTCTACAACCCGTCCACCACCCGCTACGGCAACTGGTGGGAGTGGCAGATCGGCAGCCCCCGCCTGCTCATGGACATCCACGCCGGGCTCCACGACAAGCTCACCGACACCCAGCGACAGGCCGCCTGCGCCGCCGTCGACCACTTCATCCCCGACACCATGCTCACCGACTACTCCGGTACGAGCACCGGCGCCAACCGGGTCGACCTCTGCCGCTCCGTCGCCCTGCGCGGCGTCATCGGCCGCAGCCCGGCGAAGATCGCCCTGGCCCGCGACGCCCTCTCGCCCGTCTTCCCGTACGTGACGAAGGGCGACGGGCTCTACGCGGACGGCTCGTTCGTCCAGCACACCTGGGTCGCCTACTCCGGTACGTACGGACAGGTCATGCTCGACGGACTGGGCCGCCTCTTCACCCTCCTCGCGGGATCTGCCTGGGACGTCACCGACCCCAACCGTCAGATCATCCTCGACTCCGTCGAGAACGCCTACGCGCCGCTGATCTACGACGGCCTGATGATGGACAGCGTCAACGGCCGCGCCATCAGCCGCGGTTACCTCAAGAGCGACGACCGCAAGGTCATGCGCAGCGACCACTTCCACGGCCAGGGGCTGATCGCCGCCATCCCGCTGCTCGCGGGCGGGGCCTCCGCCGCCGAACAGCAGCGCTGGACCGCGATGATCAAGGGGTGGATCGAGCGGGACCGTACGACACCGCTGCTCACCGCACCCCAGTTCAACGTCGCCGACCTCTCCCGGCTGCACACCGTCGCCGCCTCGCCGGTCCCCGCGGCCCCCGAGCCCGTGGCGCACAAGCTCTTCGCGTCCATGGACCGCGCCGTGCACCGGCGTCCCGGCTGGGCCGCCGGCATCTCCATGGCCTCCGAGCGGATCTCGTACTACGAATGCGGCAACGGCGAGAACCCGCGCGGCTGGCACACCGGCGCCGGAATGCTCTACTGGTGGCCGGCCGGGGCACGCGGGGACCAGTACACGGACTGGTTCTGGCCGACCGTCGACTTCTACCGCCTGCCGGGAACGACCGTGTCCACCAAGCGGCTCGCCGACCGGGCGGGCGGCGAATGGGGAGCGCCGAAGCCCGCGGTGAAGTGGGTCGGCGGCACCACGGACGGCGAGTTCGCCGCCGTCGGCCAGCACCTCAAGGGCCTCGGCTCGACCCTCCAGGCCCGCAAGTCGTGGTTCTGCGTCGCCGATACGGTGGTGTGTCTGGGCGCCGGCATCACGAGCACCGACGGGGTCCCCGCCGAGACGGTCGTCGACAACCGCATGCTCGGCGAGGCCGGGGCCGGCACGGACACGTTCACCGCCGACGACCGCGAGGCCCCCCGCTGGGCGCATCTGGAGGGCCATGGAGGCTGGGTCTTCCCCGGCGGGGCGGACCTGCGCACCCTGCGTGAGGACCGCACCGGTTCGTGGAGTGACATCAACACCACCAGCACCACCGAGCGCCGCACCCGCCGGTACCAGACGCTCTGGCTGGACCACGGCACCGACCCCGTGGACGCCCGCTACAGCTACCTGCTGATGCCCGGTGCCTCCCGGCGCACCGTCGCCGCCCGCGCGGCCGACGGCGACTGGCTGACGGTGCTCTCCAACACCTCCGCCGTCCAGGCGGTGGCGATCGGCTCGCTGGGAGTCACGGCCGCCAACTTCTGGCAGGCCGGCACGGCGGGCCCGCTCGGCGTCTCGGCCCCCGCGAGCGTGCTGGTCAGGAGGGAGCGGCGCTCCACTACGCTCTGCGTGAGCGGCCCCGACCGGACCGGCGCCCCCGTGGACGTGACCTGGGACCGGCCCGTGCGGGAAGTCCTCTCGGCCGACCCCGGCATCGAGGTCAGGGCCACCGGCAGAAGCCTGGTCCTGCGGGTCGCACCCGGCGTCGCGGGCGCCACCCTGAGGTGCCGGGTGCGCTGAACGTGCCCGGCGACACACTCCCCGCTTTGTCGGCCCCCGACAAAGCGGGAGGGCTGTGAGCTGGTGGATCGCCCTCTCCGCGTTCGGGTTCTGTCGAGGCCCACCAGGAAACGGGTCAGGAGACTGTACGGAGTCGACGGCACGATTTGTGCGGTCGGCTTCGTAGGGTCGGTACATGACCGTTGTGGACGAGACCCCGAGCGAGCCGAGCGACACGCGTGGCCGGGTGGCCGAACTGCTGGCCCTGCGTGAGCAGGCCCGGCGGGGACCGAGTGACCGGGCGACCGAGGCGCAGCACGCCAAGGGCAAGCTGACGGCCCGCGAGCGCATCGCGCTGCTGCTGGACGAGGGTTCGTTCAAGGAGGTCGAGCAGCTGCGCAGGCACCGGGCGACCGGGTTCGGCCTGGAGGCGAAGAAGCCCTACACGGACGGTGTCATCACCGGCTGGGGCACGGTCGAAGGCCGCACGGTCTTCGTCTACGCGCACGACTTCCGGATCTTCGGCGGAGCGCTGGGCGAGGCCCACGCCACGAAGATCCACAAGATCATGGACATGGCCATCTCGGCGGGTGCCCCGCTGGTGTCCCTGAACGACGGCGCGGGCGCCCGTATCCAGGAGGGCGTCTCCGCGCTCGCCGGCTACGGCGGGATCTTCCAGCGCAACACCCGGGCGTCCGGTGTCATCCCGCAGATCAGCGTGATGCTCGGCCCGTGCGCGGGCGGCGCGGCCTACAGCCCGGCGCTGACCGACTTCGTCTTCATGGTCCGCGAGACCTCGCAGATGTTCATCACAGGGCCGGACGTCGTCAAGGCGGTCACCGGCGAGGAGATCACGCAGAACGGACTCGGCGGCGCGGACGTGCACGCCGAGACCTCGGGCGTCGCGCACTTCGCGTACGACGACGAGGAGACCTGCATCGCCGAGGTCCGCTACCTGATCGGGATGCTGCCCTCCAACAACCGCGAGAACCCGCCCACCGTGGCGAGCGACGACCCGGCCGACCGGCGCGGCGAGAACCTGCTCGACCTGGTCCCGGCCGACGGCAACCGCCCGTACGACATGCACAAGGTCATCGAGGAGCTCGTCGACGACGGCGACTACCTGGAGATCCACGAGCGCTGGGCCCGCAACATCATCTGCGCCCTGGCCCGGCTCGACGGCCAGGTCGTCGGCATCGTCGCCAACCAGCCGCAGTCGCTGGCCGGTGTCCTGGACATCGAGGCGTCCGAGAAGGCCGCGCGATTCGTCCAGATGTGTGACGCCTTCAACATTCCGATCGTCACTCTGTTGGACGTCCCCGGCTTCCTGCCCGGCGTCGACCAGGAGCACGGTGGGATCATCCGGCACGGCGCCAAGCTGCTCTACGCGTACTGCAACGCCACCGTGCCGAGGATCTCGCTGATCCTGCGCAAGGCATACGGAGGCGCGTACATCGTCATGGACAGCCAGTCCATCGGAGCCGACCTCACCTACGCCTGGCCCACCAACGAGATCGCGGTGATGGGTGCAGAAGGTGCCGCCAACGTCATCTTCCGCCGCCAGATCGCGGAGGCCGAGGACCCCGAAGCCATGCGGGCCCGCATGGTCAAGGAGTACAAGGCCGAACTCATGCACCCGTACTACGCCGCGGAGCGTGGCCTGGTCGACGACGTCATCGACCCCGCCGAGACGCGTGAGGTACTGATCGCCTCTCTCGCGATGCTCCGCAACAAGCACGCCGACCTGCCGTCCCGTAAGCACGGCAACCCCCCGCAGTAGCCGCGGACGCCACGGCGCCCCGCGCCGAAGCCCACGACATCCTGCCGAGAAGACGGAGACAAGCCCATGAGCACCACTCCTGCCGAGTCAGTGCTGCGCGTCGAGAAGGGTCTCGCCGACCCCGAGGAGCTGGCGGCCATCACCGCCGTCCTGCTCGCCCGCGCAGCGGCCCAGCCGGCGGCACCCGCCCACCGGGGCCGCAACACCGCCGGATGGCGCCGCCTGGAGCGCACTCCCGGCTTCCGCGCCCCGCACAGCTGGCAGGGCTGACACCGGCCCGTCGGGCCGCCCGCGGCCCACGCGAGAGGCCCCGCACTCCTTCCGGAGTGCGGGGCCTCTCGTCGTACCGGGACCGTCAGCGCAGGCGGGCCATGAGGGCGTGCTCGACCAGCGTGATGAGCGCGCTCTTGGCGTCCGCGCGGTGGCGGGCGTCCGTCGTCAGGATCGGGGTGTCCGGGCCGATCTGGAGGGCCTCGCGCACCTCGTCCGGTGTGTAGGGCTGGTGTCCGTCGAAGCCGTTGAGGGCGATGACGAAGGGGAGGCCGCTGTTTTCGAAGTAGTCGACTGCGGGGAAGCAGTCGGCGAGGCGGCGGGTGTCGACGAGTACGACGGCGCCGATGGCGCCGCGGACGAGGTCGTCCCACATGAACCAGAAGCGGTCCTGTCCGGGTGTACCGAAGAGGTACAGGATCAGGTCCTGGTCCAGGGTGATGCGTCCGAAGTCCATGGCCACCGTGGTGGTGGTCTTGTCCCCGGTGTGTGTCAGATCGTCGATGCCCGCGGACGCGGACGTCATCACGGCTTCGGTACGCAGCGGATTGATCTCCGAAACGGCACCGACAAACGTGGTCTTACCCACGCCGAAGCCCCCTGCCACCACGATCTTCGCCGAGGTGGTGGAGCGGGCTGCTCCGCCGCTAGAGCTTGCGAAGTCCACTGAGCACCCTTTCGAGCAGTGTCACATCTGGTTGGCCGCCGGCGGACTCGTCGCCGCCGGGCTGATGGATAGCGACGAGCCCGGCTTCGGCCAGGTCGGCGACGAGGATCCGGGCAACGCCGAGGGGGATCGAGAGGAGGGCCGAGATCTCGGCCACCGACTTGATCTCCACGCAGAGCCGGCAGATCCGCTGGTGCTCGGGCAACTGCCCTTGCAGCCTCGACGGATCGGCCGTGGTGCTCACCAGCGCCTCGATGGCGAGCTGGTAACGCGGTCGGGTCCGGCCACCGGTCATGGCGTACGGACGGACCAGCGGGTTGTGCGCCGCGGGCGCGGGCGCCGGGGCCCGCCGCGGCTGCACCGGCTGAATACGGGGCGCCTGGGGCGTTTCGTACGGCTGGGGCTGCTGCGGCTGCTGAGGCCATCCGGAGCCCTGCTGCTGCCAGTCCGAGCCCTGCTGCGGCCAATCCGAGCCCTGCTGGGGCCAGTCGGACCCCTGCGCGCTCTGCGGCTGCTGATAGGGCTGATACGGCTGCTGCGAGCCCTGTCTGCTGGGGGCGGAGGGGAAGTTGAAACGGTTGTCGTCCTGCTCACCCGGAACCCGCTGGCCACCCTCATATGGGTGTCCGCCTGTGGGTGCTGCCACGTTTCCTCCTCCGACTGCCGGTCGCCTGTCCCAGTGGGGCCGCGCCACCGAACCCTATGGCGCGGTGGCGAGAAACGCACTGTCTGTCTACTAGTTAAGAAGACTTCCCTGGAGCTCCGCACGGAGATCCGGAGTGAGAACGCTGCCCGCGCGATCCACCAGAAGTGCCATTTCGTACCCAACCAGACCGATATCGGCGTCCGGATGCGAAAGGACGGCAAGTGAGGAGCCGTCAGAGATGGACATGATGAAGAGGAATCCTCGCTCCATCTCCACAACGGTCTGGTTCACCGCGCCGCCCTCGAAGATCCGGGAGGCGCCCGCGGTCAGCGACGTCAGACCGGAGGCGACAGCCGCCAGCTGGTCGGCGCGGTCGCGCGGGAAACCTTCGGACATGGCCAGCAGCAGGCCGTCAGCGGAGACCACCACCGTGTGCGACACCCCGGGGGTGTTGTCCACGAAGTTGGTGATCAACCAGTTCAGATTCTGCGCCGCCTGGCTCATCGGGCTCACACTAACGCTCCTGGTTGTAGGTGTTACTTGCGTCCGACCCCGCGTCGCGTCCCCGCTGGATGCCGCGCCGCAGGTTGCTCAACCTGCCACGGACGTCCTCGGGGGCGCGGGAGACCTGGGGGCCACCCTGCTGCGTCTGCTCCGCCGTGCCCTCGACCAGATTGGCCTTGGGTACGCGGCGGGGGAGACCGGACGGGGTGATCCCGCCCGCCTTCGGCTCGCGGAGCTTCTCCGCCCGCTCCCAGCGCTCGTCGTTCGTGGAGCGCCAGTCGTCGGGGCCTTCGCCGTTCGCCGGAGCGGACGGCGGCGCCTGTGTGTCCTTCTGCTGTGCCGCGGCCGGCGACTCGTTCCCACGGCCGGTGGGCTGCCAGTGCTGCGCACCGGCCCGGCGCGGCAGACCGGCCTCGGTCAGCTCGTGCGCGGCGTTCGGGACGGGGCCCGAACGGTCGAAGCCTACGCGCTCCTCGGCCACCGCGGGAGGACTCGGCACAGATTCCGGTTCAGCCTGCGGCGCGGGCTCATAGGCCCCCTGATAGCCACCCTGAGCAGGCCAGTCACCCTGGTGGGACGGGGTGGGACCGGAGTCGAACGGCTCGGCGTACTGACCCTGCTGGGCCTCCGGAGCGCCATACGTCGCTTCCGGATAACCGCCCTGCTGCGGGTAGCCGGCCTCACTGCCGTACTGCTCGTAGGGAGCCTCGTACGAAGGCTGCTCGTACCCCTGCTGCGCGGCCTGCGGCTCCTGGGCGTACTGCTCCTGGCCGTACGGAGCCTGCGCGTACTGCTGCGCCTCGTCCTGGAACAGCGGACGGTCGCCACCGGCCTGGGCCTCCAGCGCGGCCCGCCGCTCCTCACGCAGGAGCGAACGGCCGACCGGGTCCAGCTCCGCCGGGTCCCCGTTCGGTATGTCGTAGCGCGAGTCGTCGAAGCCGAGCTCCGCCGCCGTGCGCATCGTGGTCTGCTGCGGCATCGGGTCGAACGCCTGCTGCTGCGCCGGGATGATCGAGGAGACCGTGAAGTCGTCCTGCGCGGTGACCGCTTCGCCACCACCACCGTGGGTGATCGCGTCGGGCAGCATGACCAGCGAGGTGGTGCCGGCCTGCTCGCCCGAGGGGCGCAGCTGGACCCGGATGCCGTGCCGGTCGGCGAGGCGGCCGACCACGAAGAGGCCCATGCGCTGGGACACCGCGGCGTCCACGGTCGGCGGGTTGGCCAGCTTGTGGTTGATGTCCGCGAAGTCCTCGGCGGTGAGGCCGATGCCCTTGTCGTGGATCTCGACCATCACGCGGCCGTCGGGCAGCCGGGTCGCGGTCACCCGGACCTTGGTCTGCGGGGAGGAGAACGTGGTGGCGTTCTCCAGCAGCTCGGCCAGCAGGTGGACGAGGTCGGTCACGGCCTGCCCGTGGATCTCGCTCTCCGGTACGCCGGTGAGCTCGATGCGCTCGTAGGACTCCACCTCGGAGGAGGCGGCGCGCAGGACGTCGACCAGCGGGACGGGCTGGTTCCAGCGCCGGCCCGGCTCCTCGCCCGCGAGAACGAGGAGGTTCTCGCCGTTACGGCGCATACGCGTGGCCAGGTGGTCCAGCTTGAAGAGACTCTCCAGCTGGTCCGGGTCGGCCTCGTTGTTCTCCAGGTCGGTGATGAGGGTCAGCTGGCCCTCGATGAGCGACTGGTTGCGGCGCGAGAGGTTGGTGAAGATCGCGTTGACGTTGCCCCGCAGCATGGCCTGCTCGGCGGCGAGCCGTACGGCCTCGCGGTGCACCTGGTCGAAGGCGCGGGCGACCTCGCCGATCTCGTCCTGGGTGTTGATCGGGATGGGCTGGACCCGGGTGTCGACCCGGCCCGGGTCGGTCCGCGACAGCTGGTCGACCAGCATCGGCAGCCGCTGCTCGGCGATGCCGAAGGCGGCGGTACGCAGCTGGCGCATCGAGCGGCTCATCTGGCGGGCCATGAGGCCGGCGATGATGAAGGCGGCCGACAGCGCGATGATCACGATGGCCGCGGTGACGATGGCGTCGGTCTTGGCGTCGGACGAGATGGCCGCGGCCTCGGTCACGGCCTTGTCGACGAGCTCGTCCTCGACCGTGGTGTAGCCGTCGAACTTGGCGGTGGAGGCGGCCATCCAGGTCTCGGGGGTGATCCCCTTGGCCTTCAGCTCCAGGGGCGACTTGCCCTGGCCGATCTGCTGGGCCATGCCGTCGAAGACCGAACCGTCGATGCTCGGCGGCGGCACGAAGGGCTTGCCGGCGGCCTGGGCCTGCTCCGCGGCCGCCTTGAGCTGCTGCGCACCCTCGGCGGCCTTGCCGGCCATGACTTCCTTCAGCCGGGCCGTGTCCGCGTCCGTACCGGCGGAGACGAACTCGCCGAGGGCGATCTGCTCCAGGTAGTTGTACGAGCCGAAGGCCTTGACCTGGGCGTCGAACTTGGCGCGCTCCTGGCTCGGGCGGACCAGCAGGTGCATACCGATCGAGCGCTGAAGCGATTCTGCAGCCTTGGCAAGCTCGATCGCGTAGACCGTACGGCCGTAGGTGGTGATGTTGCCGGTGCCGAGGCCGAGCTCGTTGGAGAACTCCATCAGCGAGTGCTGGACCTTGGTGTAGCCCTCTTCGGTCTTCACCGGGTCCATCGCCTCGGCGTAGGCCGCCTTGCGCAGATCGGGGAGCAGGGGCTCCTCGCCCTTGAAGAGCTTGAGGCGACGGTCGAGACCGGGCTTGTCCGGCATGCTCTTCACGGCTTCGTCGAACTTCGTCGCCGCCTCGTCCGTGGTGGCACGGGCCTGCGTGACGACGTCGGCGGTGCGCTTGTTCGACAGGAGCGGCTGAGCGGTGAGGTCGCGCTCGTTGAGCAGCGCCTGTCCGTACTCGGCGGCCGCGCGCACGATCAGCGCGGTCTTCTCGGCGTCCTGGGCCTCGTTCCAGGTGTCGATCGACCCCTTCACCTGGAAGCCGCCCATGATCAGGCCGACCAGCACAGGGATCAGGAGGATCGCGTTCAGCCGGGTGGGCACCCGCCAGTTGCGCGGGGACAGCCGGTTGGTGGAGCCACCGGCCGGTTCCTGCGCGGACATGTCCGCGGACGATGCCCCAGCGCGCGGCGGCGGGGTGAAGTTGCCCCGTTCCGGCTGCGCCGCGGAGCCCTCGTTGCTTCGCCTCACTCGACCAACAACCTCTCGGCGTCGGCACCAACGTTGTGCCGAAAGTATTCGTTCAGGGCCGTACTACTCGGTAGTTCGTCGAATTCCAGCACGGGGACCGGTCGCGTTCCAAACAGTCGGAATGAGCCATTCCGAGTGGTCCACGCCGCAGATAAAACGGGCATAAAGAGCGAGCCCCGTCAAAAGGCGAGGCTCGCATGAGCAGAGTGGTACCGGTCGAACGCATCGGGTGTCGACGCGGAGGCAATTCTCTGTCGAAACGTTATGAACACGGGGGCGGATCGTGTCAAAGGACACAGTCCGCCCCCGAGTGACTACTGCAACTTCCGTATGGCAATACCGACTTGTGCCTACTTGAGGCGTGCCATCAGAGCGTGCTCCACGAGGGTGATCAGACCGCTCTTGGCGTCCGCGCGGTGGCGGGCGTCCGTGGTGATGATCGGGGCGTCGGGGCCGATCTGGAGGGCCTCGCGCACTTCCTCGGGTGTGTAGGGCTGGTGTCCGTCGAAGCCGTTGAGGGCGATGACGAAGGGGAGGCCGCTGTTTTCGAAGTAGTCGACTGCGGGGAAGCAGTCGGCGAGGCGGCGGGTGTCGACGAGTACGACGGCGCCGATGGCGCCGCGGACGAGGTCGTCCCACATGAACCAGAAGCGGTCCTGTCCGGGTGTACCGAAGAGGTACAGGATCAGGTCCTGGTCCAGGGTGATGCGTCCGAAGTCCATGGCCACCGTGGTGGTGGTCTTGTCCCCGGTGTGTGTCAGATCGTCGATGCCCGCGGACGCGGACGTCATCACGGCTTCGGTACGCAGCGGATTGATCTCCGAAACGGCACCGACGAACGTGGTCTTACCCACGCCGAACCCGCCCGCCACCACGATCTTCGCCGAGGTGGTGGCACGGCCCGTCCCGCCGTTAGAGCTTGCGAAGTCCACTGAGCACCCTTTCGAGCAGTGTTACATCCGGCGCGCCGCCGGCCTCTCCGTTGCCCGGCTGGTGGATGGCCACCATGCCGGCTTCCGCCAGGTCCGCCACGAGGATGCGGGCCACGCCGAGGGGCATGGACAGCAGTGCCGAGACCTCTGCCACCGACTTGACCTCACGGCACAGGTGGCAGATCCGCTGGTGCTCGGGGAGCAGGGTCCCCAGGTGTGCCGGGTCGGCCGTGGTGCTGACCAGGGCCTCTATCGCGAGCTGGTAGCGCGGCCGGGTCCGGCCGCCGGTCATGGCATAGGGGCGGACCAGCGGCTGGTCGCCTTCACCGTCGTACGACGCGTGGTGCAGTGCGCCGTACGGATCAGGTGAGGCGGGTGGCGGGGTCATGAATCCTCCGGGCGTGACAGCAGTGTGTCGGCTTGCCGTCTGAAGGGGCCGGTGGGGGGTCTGAGGCGGCCGGACGGGTGAGGGTTGTGGGTAGTACCTGGGGGGATTGTGACTGGTGTCCGCTGCATGGCCGCCTAGTGGAGCAGACTGCCCTGGAGCTCGGCGCGGAGGTCGGGCGTGAGGACGGTGCCCGCACGGTCTACGAGGAGTGCCATCTCGTAGCCGACCAGACCGATGTCGGCGTCCGGGTGGGCGAGAACGGCCAGCGAGGAACCGTCCGAGACGGACATCAGGAAAAGGAATCCTCGCTCCATCTCCACGACCGTCTGGCTCACTGCGCCGCCCTCGAAGATCCGGGAGGCGCCCGCGGTCAGCGACGTCAGACCGGAGGCGACAGCCGCCAGCTGGTCGGCGCGGTCGCGCGGGAAACCTTCGGACATCGCCAGCAGCAGGCCGTCGGCGGAGACCACGACGGTGTGGGACACACCAGGGGTGTTGTCCACGAAGTTGGTGATCAGCCAGTTCAGATTCTGTGCGGCCTGACTCATGGGGCTCAACTAGCGCTCCTGCTGGTGAGTGGGGCCGAGATGGAAACCGCCGGTCGACTGGCCGTTGTTGGCCTGCCGACCCTGCTGGATGCCCCGGCGGAGATTGGTCAGACGTCCGCGTACGTCATCGGGCGCACGCGAAACCTGAGGTCCGGACTGGTGATTCTGCTGCTGGGCGGTGCCCGGTACCAAATTGGCACGGGGAACCCGGCGCGGAAGTCCGGAGGTGGTGATGCCGCCCGCGGCCGGCTTCTTGACCCGCTCCGCCTGCCGTACGAGTTCGTCGTTGGGCGAAGCACGCCAGGTGCTGGTGGCGCCGGTGTCGGTGCCACCACGCCTGGGCATGGGGGCGGCGGGAGCTGCGGCCGGAGCCGACGGTGCCTGCGGCTCGGGAGCGGGCGGCTGCTGGCCGCCCTGCTGCGGGCCGTGGAACCAGTTCGTCTCCAGCGTGTCGTACAGCGGGGTACGACCGTCGCCGGGCCCGGCCGGCGGAAGCGCCTCGGGCTGCGACTGCTGAGGCAGCGCGGGACGGCGCGGCATCTCACCCGTGGGTGAGGCGCCGGGACGCGGAGCACCGAAGTCGGCGTCCTCCCGGCCGCGCTGACGCGGAGCGGGCATCCCCTGGTCCTGCTGGAGCGGGACACCGAAGTCGGGGCGCGCGAACTGAGCGGTGCCGGCCGGGTCCTGGGACACCGGCGGCGCCGAGAAGTCCGGGCGGGCGAACTCGGCGGTGGCGCCGGGGCCCTGCTGCTGCCCCGACTGCGGGTTGTACGGCTGGTTCGGAACCGGTCCGGCCGGCCTGGCGAACTGACCGGTGGTGTCGGGCTCTTCGTGACCGCGCGGGGCGTCCAGCGGAGAGCGGCTCTGCGCACCCTGCTCCTCGACACCCCAGCTCGTGCCCTGCGGACGCTGCGCCTGGGGGTTGCCCCCGGGCAGCTCGGCGCGCGGACCGCCGGGCGGCGGCAGCTGACGGCCGGGGCCGCCGGGCTGCTGGAAACCGCCCTGGTCGTTCTGGGCGTGCCTGCCCTGCTGCGGCTGACGGACGGGCGGGCCGCTCTGCTGGCCCTGCTGACCGAACTGGCCGCCCTGCTGCTGACCGGGCCTGCTCTGTCCCGTGTGACCGAACAGATTGGGCTGACCCGAGTCCGTACGGCCGGGAGCCTCGCCCTGGGCACCGCGGGCACCCATCCGGGCACCGCCGCCGAAGGCACCGGAGAGACCGCCCGCGGGGGGCGCCTGGCCCGGCCGGCCCGGGCTCAGCGGACCGTTGTCGTGCATGCCGTTGCTCTGCGCGGCATTGTTCTGGGAGCCGGCTGCGGGCTGGGGCTGACGCGGGCCGCCGTCGCGCGCGGGCAGCGCGGCACGCGGACCTGAGCCCGCACCGACCTGTCCGCGCTGCGCACCGGCTCCGAGAGCCGCGGAGGGACCCGCGGGGGCGCCCCCGAGACCGGGACGCGGGGCGCTGCCCGGGGCGCCGCCGGCGAGAAGACCACCGGGAGCGCCGGGCTGCTGGCCGGGGCCCTGCTTGGACGGGGGCTGCTTGCCGCCGTGGGCGACATCGACGGGCAGCATGACCAGCGCGGTCGTGCCACCGGAGTCCGAGGGACGCAGCTGGATACGGATGCCGTGTCGCAGGGACAGCCGGCCGACCACGAACAGACCCATGCGGCGGGAGACGGAGACGTCCACGGTCGGCGGCGAGGCGAGCCGCTCGTTGATCGCCGCGAGGTCCTCGGGGGAGAGGCCGATACCCGTGTCGTGGATCTCGACGAGCACGCGGCCGTCCGGCAGCGCGTGACCGGTGACCTTGACCTTCGTCTGCGGGGAGGAGAACGACGTGGCGTTCTCCAGCAGCTCGGCGAGCAGGTGCACGAGGTCGTTGACCACGCGGCCCGCGACCTCGGTCGCGGGCACCGCGGACAGTTCGATGCGCTCGTACTGCTCCACCTCGGAGGCGGCGGCACGGAGCACGTCGACCAGCGGCACGGGGCGGGTCCACCGGCGGCCCGGCTCCTCGCCCGCGAGGACGAGGAGGTTTTCGCCGTTACGGCGCATACGGGTCGCGAGGTGGTCGAGCTTGAAGAGCGAGGACAGCTGGTCCGGGTCGGCCTCGCGCGACTCCAGCTCGGAGATGAGCGAGAGCTGGCGCTGGATGAGGCCCTGCGAACGCCGAGAGAGGTTGGTGAACATCGCGTTGACGTTGCCTCGCAGCAGCGCCTGCTCGGCGGCGAGACGGACGGCCTCGCGGTGCACGTCGTCGAAGGCCGCGGCCACCTGGCCGATCTCGTCCCGGGAGTGCACACCGACGGACTCGACGGAGGTGTCGACGTCCTGCGGGTCCGTCTCCGAGAGCTGCTTGACGAGCTCGGGCAGCCGGTCCTGGGCGACGCGCGTCGCGGTGTCCTGGAGCCGCCGCAGCGAGCGGATCATCGACCGTGCGACGACGAAGGCGCCGACGAGCGAGACACCGAGGACGAGGAGGATGACCACACCGTTGAGGATGGCCTCGCGCTGGGACTCCTGACGGAGCTCGCGCGCCTTGCTCTCCATGTCGCTGAGGAGGGTGTCCTCGATGGTCTTCATGGCCTGGATCTTGGTGGAGCTCTGCTCGTACCAGTCCAGATAGGAGCGGGCCTTGCGGCCCTTCATCCCGGTGGGGCTCGCGAGAACCTGCTTCGCGTACATGTCCGCGGCGTTGATCTCGGGGTGGCCGCTGGTCAGCGCCGCCGTCAGCTCGTCGGCGCTGTTGCCGGTGTTCTCGTACGTCGACTTGAACGAGGCGAGCGTCTGCGCCTCCTTGCGGAGGGCGTTGTTGCCGAACTGCTGGTCGTTCGTGTCGAGGTCCGTCTTCTGGCTGCCGCCGCCGCCGGGCAGCGCCGCGGCGATGATCGCCCGCTGGACGGAGGCGTACTCCTTGGAGGCGGAGAAGGCCGCCAGGGCCCGGGTCCGCTTGATCATCTCCGGGTTGTTGGTCGCCTGCGCCATGTCCTGCGAGAGGCTCAGCAGCGAGGTGATCAGCTGGCTGTACCGGTCGACCGTGTTGAGACTCGGAGTGCCCTTGGCGTACGCGTCCTCGCGGATGTCCCGGATCTGGCCGAGCTGCGTCGAGATCTGGCTGACGCTCGCGTGGATGCCGTCGAGGGCTTCGTCGCTGTCGGTGTTGCCGATCGCGGTGGTCGCGTCGAGGAAGGCGTCCTTGGCGCGGTCGGTCTTCTTCCGCGGCTCGGTGACCTTGAAGTCGGTGGGGGCCGTGCCGTTGGACAGCGGGCCGGCCGACCTGTCGCGCTCCTCCTGGAGCTGCTGGGCGAGCGCGGTGGCCTGCTTGGTCATCTTGGTCAGCAGCTGCATGTGCTCAAGCTGCTGCATGTCGTTCATGGACTCGTTGATACGGAGTCCGCCCAGGGTGGTCGCCGCCACCACGGGAAGGGCGAGAAGCGAGACCAGACGCGTGCTGATGCGCCAGTTACGCAGGGCTATTCGTGAGCCGGTGTTGATCGGACCGCGCGACTGGAACGCGCTGACCGGCTCCACGCCGGTGCTCGTCGTCGTGCCCGATCGCTGTGCGCGGTCACCACTGTCGCCGGCCGTGGTCTGCCCGGGGGTCTGGGCGTGCTGGGGCGAGGAACCGCGGTCGTTCCCACCGCGCGGCTCCTGATCCGCCGGAGCTTCCCCTCGGCCCTGGCGGGGCTGGGGAGACCCCATGCCATCCCTCTTGAAACGTCCCTGCACTAGCGTCGCAACCTCTGGACCAGGCGTCCCCTTCCGCTGGCGCGGGCCGGGACGGTGTCGGCGTCGTGGGGCGCTGGACGCGCCCCATGGTGGTCGTGAGTGACCGGCGTACTTCCCCCTCCCGCCGCCACTCGGCGCTGCGTCGCGCCCTGCGCGCCGGCCTGAAACCCGCGGCGGTGCGTGGAATTCCAGCACAGTGGCGGATCTCCAACAAGGCCCATGTACCGGCCTGTGACCTGGGTGACACGTTGTGATGATTGGGTAACAAAGTGTGGAGAGTGTTCACGGTCAAACCGGACGATTAGTGATGAGTCGCTTACGGCCAGGGGGTGTCCCAGACGCCATGATCAGGAGCGGAATGGCGCATTCAGCTATGCAATGTCCGTTTCATGCCCCGTGATCACCTGTCTTGGATGTGGCATTTGTCGGCAACTTCGTGAGCAAACTCACATGATGATCGTCGCCTCCCCGGGGCGTCGTGCGGGAATTGGATGTTTAGCCTGACCCTTTACAGGGATGGCGAATCCGACAAGCCGGCGCCCCTTCGGGTGGCGCCCAGACCGACAGGGCCCAGACGGCAGATGAAGACCACGATGATGTTCCGCAACATTGCCAACCCTCAGCGCACGACGCTGGCGCACCTCGAGGACGCCGAAGCGCTGCAGACGCCGGAACAGCCGGAGCACTCGGTCGACCTGCCCACCCAGACGGCCAACCCCCGCCGCACCATCCTGATGGAAGCCCCGGTCGCCGCCAACGCCTGATCGCGCCCAGCCCGATCGGCGCTGCTGTCCCCCTCACCCGCGTTAGCCTGGAGCGTCAGTCTTCAGCCAGCCAGCAAGTGAGGGGCGACAGCTTCCCGTGCGCATCGCCAGGTTCTCCATCGACGGCAATGTCGCCTTCGGCGCCGTGGAAGGTGAGGGAACCGTTGAATCCGGTGACCTCGTCCTCGACATCATCAGGGGCATTCCGTACACCGACTTCGAGCTCTCCGGCACCAAGGTCCCGTTGAGCAAGGTCCGGCTGCTGCCTCCCGTGCTCCCCAACAAGGTCGTGGCCATCGGCCGCAACTACGCGGAACACGCCGCCGAGCTGGGCAACGAGGTCCCGGAGGTCCCGGTCGCCTTCTTCAAGCCCACCACTTCGGTGATCGGCTCGGGAGACGCCATCGAGTACCCCTCCTTCTCGAACGAACTGCACCACGAGGCCGAGCTGGCCGTGGTCATCGGCCGCATGTGCCGCGAAGTCCCGCGTGAGCGCGTCAAGGACGTCATCTTCGGCTACACCTGCGCCAACGACGTGACCGCCCGCGACGCCCAGGAGCGCGAGAAGCAGTGGGCCCGGGCCAAGGGCTTCGACACCTCGTGCCCGCTCGGCCCCTGGGTGGAGACCGACCTCGACCCCACCGACCTCACCATTCAGGCGACGGTCAACGGCGAGCAGCGCCAGCTCGGCCGTACGAGCGACATGATCCGCTCCATCGAGGACCTGGTCGTCCACATCACGGAAGCCATGACGCTGCTCCCGGGCGACGTGATCCTCACCGGAACTCCCGCAGGGGTCGGACCCCTGCACGTCGGCGACGAGGTCGCCGTCACCATCGAAGGCATCGGCACTCTCACCAACAAGGTGATCAAGCGTGGTTAACGGACCTGTCCGCGTACGTTTCTGTCCCTCCCCGACCGGCAACCCCCACGTGGGCCTGGTCCGTACCGCCCTCTTCAACTGGGCGTTCGCCCGGCACAACAAGGGCACCATGGTCTTCCGCATCGAGGACACCGACGCGGCCCGCGACTCCGAGGAGTCGTACGAGCAGCTCCTCGAATCGATGCGCTGGCTCGGCTTCGACTGGGACGAGGGCCCCGAGGTCGGCGGCCCCCACGCCCCGTACCGCCAGTCGCAGCGCATGGACATCTACAAGGACGTCGCCGGGAAGCTCCTCGCCGCCGGTCACGCGTACCACTGCTACTGCACGACCGAAGAGCTCGACGCCCGCCGCGACGCCGCCCGCGCCGCCGGCAAGCCCTCGGGCTACGACGGCCACTGCCGCGACCTGAGCGCGGAGCGGACCGCGGCGTACGAGGCCGAGGGCCGCGCCTCGATCGTCCGCTTCCGGATGCCCGACGAGGCGATCACCTTCACGGACCTGGTCCGCGGCGAGATCACCGTCCAGCCGGAGAACGTGCCGGACTACGGCATCGTCCGGGCCAACGGCGCCCCGCTCTACACACTGGTCAACCCGGTCGACGACGCGCTGATGGAGATCACCCACGTCCTGCGCGGCGAGGACCTGCTCTCCTCCACCCCGCGGCAGATCGCTCTCTACCGGGCGCTCATCGAGCTGGGCGTCGCCAAGGAGATCCCGCTCTTCGGCCACCTCCCCTACGTCATGGGCGAGGGCAACAAGAAGCTCTCCAAGCGCGACCCGCAGGCCTCGCTCAACCTCTACCGCGAGCGTGGCTTCCTCCCCGAGGGTCTCCTCAACTACCTCTCGCTCCTGGGCTGGTCGATCGCCGAGGACCGCGACATCTTCGACATCGACGAGATGGTCGCCGCGTTCGACATCAAGGACGTCAACGCCAACCCGGCCCGCTTCGACCTGAAGAAGTGCGAGCACATCAACGCGGAGCACATCCGCAGGCTCGACGTGGACGCGTTCACGCAGGCGTGCGGCCCCTGGCTGAAGGCCCCGTTCGCGCCCTGGGCCCCCGAGGCGTTCGACGCGGAGCAGTTCGCGGTCATCGCCCCGTACGCCCAGACCCGCGTCACCGTCCTCTCCGAGATCACGGCCAACGTCGACTTCCTCTTCCTCGACGAGCCGGCCGAGGACGAGGCGTCCTGGGCCAAGGCCATGAAGGAGGGTTCGAGCGATCTGCTCGTCACGGCCCGCGCCAAGCTGATCGACGCCGACTGGAACGCCGAGGCGCTCAAGGCCGCCGTCCTCGCGGCCGGCGAGGAGCACGGCCTGAAGCTCGGCAAGGCGCAGGCCCCGGTCCGCGTCGCCGTCACCGGCCGCACGGTCGGTCTCCCGCTCTTCGAGTCCCTGGAGATCCTGGGCCGCGAGAAGACCATCGCCCGCGTGGACGCGGCGCTGGCGAAGCTCGCCGCGTAGTACCCGAGCAACGGGCACGGGCCCGGACGAGCCGCACGGAGCGGCTTGTCCGGGCCCCTGCGCGTGTAGGGGACCGTTAGAGTCGGCCCATGGCGATCAGAGCCGTCCTCTGGGACGTTGACGACACCCTCTTCGACTACGGATCAGCGGCTTCCACCGGCCTGAGCAGTCATATCGAGGCCGAGGGGCTGCCCGAGGGCTACCGCTCGCTCCAGGACGCCCTGGACGCCTGGGAAGAGCTCACCCAGCGCCACTGGGAGCGCTTCTCGGAGGGGCTGACCGACTGGGAGGGCCAGCGCCGCGACCGGGCGAGGGACTTCCTCGGGCGCCCGCTGAGCGACGCCGAGGCCGACGAGTGGTTCGGCCGGCACATCCGCCACTACGAAGCGGCCTGGTCGCTCTTCCCCGACACCGTGCCCGCGCTGGACGCCCTGGCGCAGACCTACCGGCACGCCGTCCTGTCGAACTCCTCGCTGGAGCACCAGCACCGCAAGCTGTCCGTGCTCGGTGTGCGGGACCGGTTCGAGTCGGTGCTCTGCGCTGCGGAGCTGGGCATCGCCAAGCCCGAGGCCGCGGCCTTCCACGCCGCCTGCGAGGCCCTCGCGCTGGCTCCGCACGAGGTGGCGTACGTGGGCAATGAACCCGACATCGACGCAGGTGGGGCCGTGGCCGCCGGTCTGATGGGGATCTGGCTGGACCGGGGCGACCGGGGCGGCCGTCCGGATCTTGTGCGGATCACCGGGCTCGGTCAGCTGCCCGGCCTGCTGGCGGGCAATACCCGTTTTGGAGCGCCGGACACCTTCGGGTAGTGTTCTTCCTGCGCCGCCCGAGCGGAACGAAAGATCCGCAGGGAAGCGCAGACAGAAATAAAACCCCCCAGGGGGTTGCGTTTCAGTGGGCTATGGTGTAATTGGCAACACTACGGTTTCTGGTACCGTCATTCTAGGTTCGAGTCCTGGTAGCCCAGCGCAAGACTGAAGTAACAAGCCCCCGTTGTGTAGCGGCCTAGCACGCTGCCCTCTCACGGCAGTAGCGCCGGTTCGAATCCGGTCGGGGGTACAGATCCTTCCCGCGAGAACATTTGAGTCGCACTCACGTTCTCGATGCAGGATCGCTAGGGCCCCCGTTGTGTAGCGGCCTAGCACGCTGCCCTCTCACGGCAGTAGCGCCGGTTCGAATCCGGTCGGGGGTACTTGTAACACCATGGGCTATGGTGTAATTGGCAACACTACGGTTTCTGGTACCGTCATTCTAGGTTCGAGTCCTGGTAGCCCAGCGCAAGTCCGAAGTAACAAGCCCCCGTTGTGTAGCGGCCTAGCACGCTGCCCTCTCACGGCAGTAGCGCCGGTTCGAATCCGGTCGGGGGTACAACAGCTCGAACGGGAAAGGCCCCTCACTCCGGTGAGGGGCCTTTCCCGTGCCGGGCGCAGGGCCTCAGAGCCCGTAACGCCGGGCCGTTTCCTCGCTCTGCGCCAGTCGCCTCAGTGACATCAGCAGCGGCTCGTACAGCACCGCTGACGAGACCGCCGCCTCCACCTGCTCCGCCTCCGATGGATAGGTCTCCATCACATCCAGGTCGTGGACGGCGACTTGCTCCATGATGCGGGCCTGCTGGGTCAGGTACTCGATGTCGCACGGGTAGCCGAGACGGATCAGGGTGGCCACTGAGGCCACCAGGGACCTGTGGACGGGGGAGAGTTCGCCCAGTTCCTGGGCCGTCGTCCAGCCCAGCTCGCCGAGCAGTCCGGCGACCTCGGCGCGCGCGGTCGCCGTCTCCGGGGCGTCCTCGTCCGGCGCGGGTCCGTGCGGCAGCGCCCACAGGGCGGCGCCCAGCCGGATCGTCCGGCCGAGGGACTCGTCGTCGACATGTCCCAGTACCTCGCGGGCGGTTGCCACCGGAAGGCGGCCGACCTGGAGCAGCGCCCGCACCAGACGCAGCCGGCGCAGATGGCTCTCGTCGTACTCGGCCTGGGTCGCGCTGACGCGTGCGCCCGGCGGCAGGAGCCGCTCCCGCAGGTAGTACTTGATCGTGGCGGTCGAGACGCCGCTCTGTTCGCTGAGTTCCGACAGCCGCACTTCTGTGCCTTCCCTTGCGCCAGCCCGTTGGGTGGTGCCACTATCCAATCATTGGATAGTGGCACTCTCCAAGATCTAGGGGGCGCAACATGTTCGCGAAACCGATTCCCGGCCGCATGACCGCGGCGGCGCAGGGTGATGTCGTCGTTCTGCTGATCGGGATGCGGATCAACCACTTCCGGGGCGTGCACCACTGGCTGCCGGTCCTCGCGGCGATGCCGCGCATGCTCCGGGAGTTGAGCAGGGACAAGAGCCGGGGTCTGCTCGGTTACACGCTGCTGTCCGGCTCGCCGCGGACGTACTACGTCGTCCAGTACTGGGAGTCGAAGGAGAAGCTGTACGCGTACGCCGCAGCTCCCGACATGTTCCACCGCAAGGCGTGGGCGATGATCAACCGCAAGGAGAAGAAGTCCCGGCAGCATGTGGGGCTGTGGCACGAGACGTACATCGTGCCCGAGGGGTCGTACGAGTCGATCTACGCCGACATGCCTGCGTACGGGCTGTCGGCGGCGACCGGCGTGCTGCCGGTCGAGGGGCGGGGCCGCCGTGCGGCGGACCGTCTCGCGCACCGCTCGTCCACGGAGCGGTAGGGCCGGACGGTAGGGCTGAGGGGGCCGCCACGGCGCTGGGGCGGCCTTCCGGCGCAAGAGGTGGGGCGGGGTGCGTCAGCCCGTACGGCGCAGGGCCTCGCTCAGCCGTGCGGCCGAGTCGATGACCGCCTGGGCGTGCATCCGGCCCGGGTGGCGGGTCAGCCGCTCGATCGGCCCGGAGACCGACACGGCGGCGACCACCCGGTTCGAGGGTCCGCGCACCGGCGCCGAGACCGAGGCGACGCCCGGTTCCCGCTCGCCGATCGACTGGGCCCAGCCCCTGCGGCGCACGCCGGAGAGCGCCGTCGCCGTGAAGCGGGCGCCCTGGAGGCCGCGGTGCAGGCGCTCCGGCTCCTCCCAGGCCATCAGGATCTGCGCGGACGAGCCGGCCTTCATGGTCAGTGTGGAGCCGACCGGCACGGTGTCCCGGAGTCCGGACAGCCGTTCCGCCGCGGCCACGCAGATGCGCATGTCGCCCTGCCGGCGGTAGAGCTGCGCGCTCTCGCCGGTGATGTCGCGCAGATGCGTGAGCACCGGTCCCGCCGTCGCCAGGAGGCGGTCCTCGCCGGCCGCCGCCGCGAGTTCCGACAGCCGGGGGCCGAGAATGAAACGGCCCTGCATGTCCCTCGCCACCATGCGGTGGTGTTCCAGTGCCACGGCCAGTCGATGAGCCGTGGGTCGTGCGAGCCCGGTCGCCGCGACCAGCCCGGCGAGGGTGGCCGGACCGGACTCCAGGGCGCTCAATACCAGAGCTGCCTTGTCGAGAACGCCGACGCCGCTAGAGTTGTCCATACGACGATACTCGCGTCTCACTCTGTGAAACGCAAGTTCAATTTCCGGCGGAAGTTGCGAACCTGTACGTGGGGCCGCACAACGGCCCGTAGCCACCGCCCCGCACGGGGGTCCGGACGGCGGCGCACCGAATCTCTAGTTGGGCCGGCGAAGACGCCGGCCGGAGGGAAAGCGATGGGTAGGACACTCGCGGAGAAGGTCTGGGACGACCACGTCGTCCGGCGCGCAGAGGGCGAGCCCGACCTCCTCTTCATCGATCTGCACCTGCTGCACGAGGTGACCAGCCCGCAGGCCTTCGACGGCCTCCGTCAGGCCGGACGCCCGGTGCGGCGCCTCGACCTCACCATCGCCACCGAGGACCACAACACCCCGACCCTCGACATCGACAAGCCGATCGCCGACCCGGTCTCCCGCGCACAGCTGGAGACCCTGCGCAAGAACTGCGCGGACTTCGGCGTCCGGCTGCACCCGCTGGGCGACGTCGAGCAGGGTGTCGTGCACGTGGTCGGCCCCCAGCTCGGTCTGACGCAGCCCGGCACCACCGTGGTCTGCGGCGACTCCCACACCTCCACGCACGGCGCGTTCGGCGCGCTGGCGTTCGGCATCGGCACCAGTCAGGTCGAGCACGTCCTGGCCACGCAGACGCTGCCGCTGGCCCGTCCGAAGACCATGGCGATCACCGTCGATGGCGAGCTGCCCGACAGTGTCACGGCCAAGGACCTGATCCTGGCGATCATCGCCCGGATCGGCACCGGCGGCGGCCAGGGCTACATCCTCGAATACCGCGGCTCCTCCATCGAGAAGCTCTCGATGGAGGCCCGGATGACCATCTGCAACATGTCGATCGAGGCCGGTGCCCGCGCGGGCATGATCGCCCCGGACCGTACGACTTTCGACTACCTCCAGGGCCGCGACCACGCCCCCGAGGGCGCGGACTGGGACGCGGCTGTCGCGTACTGGGAGACGCTGCGCACCGACGACGACGCCGTCTTCGACGCCGAGGTCGTCATCGACGCCGCCGAACTGGCCCCGTTCGTCACCTGGGGCACCAACCCCGGCCAGGGCGCGCCCCTGTCGGCGAACGTCCCCGACCCTGCTTCGTACGAGGACGCCTCGGAGCGGCACGCTGCCGAAAGGGCCCTGGAATACATGGGGTTGACCGCCGGACAGCGGCTGCGGGACATCAACGTCGACACCGTCTTCGTAGGTTCCTGCACCAACGGCCGGATCGAGGACCTGCGCAACGCCGCAGCGATCCTGGACGGCCGCAAAGTCGCCGACGGCGTACGGATGCTGGTCGTCCCGGGCTCCGTCCGCGTCGCCCTCCAGGCCGTCGAGGAGGGCCTGGACAAGGTCTTCACCACCGCGGGCGCCGAATGGCGGCACGCGGGCTGCTCGATGTGTCTCGGCATGAACCCCGACCAGCTGGCCCCCGGCGAGCGCTCGGCCTCCACCTCGAACCGTAACTTCGAGGGCCGGCAGGGCAAGGGCGGCCGTACGCACCTGGTCTCCCCGCAGGTCGCCGCCGCCACCGCGGTGCTGGGCCATCTGGCCTCGCCCGCAGACCTGTCCGACGCCCGTACGCCCGCCGGAGTCTGAGAATCATGGAAGCATTCACCGCACACACCGGCCGGGCCGTCCCGCTGCGCCGCAGCAACGTCGACACCGACCAGATCATCCCCGCCCACTGGCTGAAGAAGGTCACCCGCGACGGCTTCGAGGACGGACTCTTCGAGGCATGGCGCAAGGACGAGAACTTCGTTCTCAACCGCCCCGAGCGGGCAGGGGCCTCGGTCCTGGTGGCGGGCCCCGACTTCGGTACGGGTTCCTCGCGCGAACACGCCGTCTGGGCCCTCCAGAACTTCGGCTTCAGGACCGTCATCTCCTCCCGGTTCGCCGACATCTTCCGCGGCAACTCGCTGAAGAACGGTCTGCTGACCGTCGTTCTCGACCAGAAGGTCGTGGACCGGCTGTGGGAGCTGACGGAGGCCGACCCAACGGCCGAAATCACCGTGGACTTGGAGAAGCGCCAGGTTCTCGCGGAGGGCATCACGGCCGACTTCGAGCTCGACGAGAACGCTCGCTGGCGTCTCCTGAACGGCCTCGACGACATCAGCCTCACCCTTCAGAACGAAGCGGACATTGCGACTTATGAGGCGGCAAGGCCGACCCACAAGCCGCGTACAATTGACGTCTGAGCAGCGCTTTTCCATGACTGCGCCCCCTGCCTTCCGGCAGGGGGCGCAGTCGCTTGTTGAGCCCCCCTCGGGCGACAACTCGCCCCAGATGGCACAATCGGTGCATGGAACGCGACAGCCAACTCAAGCTCTATGGCCAAGTCGCCGACCGATTGAAGGAAGCGCACACCACGGTGCGTGAACTGCAAGTCCCGGAGGGCGTACGGATGGCGCTGTCCCGGAAGCTGCTGGTCATCACGGCTGCGGCGAAGCACGATCTCCCAGATGCAGCAAGGCGTCTGGACCGGTTGATGAAGGACCTCCATGAGGGCCGATTCCCCGAAGGTGACTGACTCTGCGGAACTGCGCAGCGGTCGACTTCGTTGCGGCACTAGGGTGATTAGCCCGTTTCGTGTTTGATTTGCGGTATATATCTGCCTAACGTGCGAAAAAGCTTGAACACTTTCGTTCTGGCAATGTCTCCGAAGGGGAAGACGTGAACAAGGCGCAGCTCGTAGAAGCGATTGCCGACAAGGTCGGCGGCCGTCAGCAGGCCGCAGACGCTGTCGATGCGGTACTCGACGCGATCGTCCGCGCAGTTGTCGCAGGGGACCGTGTCTCGGTCACCGGCTTCGGCTCGTTCGAGAAGGTCGACCGCCCCGCCCGTTACGCCCGCAACCCGCAGACGGGTGAGCGCGTACGGGTCAAGAAGACGTCCGTGCCCCGTTTCCGTGCGGGACAGGGCTTCAAGGACCTGGTGAGCGGCTCGAAGAAGCTCCCCAAGAACGATGTGGCCGTGAAGAAGGCGCCCAAGGGCAGCCTCTCGGGCGGTGCTTCCACCCGTACGACCACCAAGGCCGCGGCCAAGAAGGCCACCGCCAAGAAGGCCGTGGCGAAGAAGGCCACCGCCAAGAAGACCGTCGCGGCGGCGAAGAAGACCACCGCCACCGCCAAGAAGGCCACGCCGACGGCGAAGAAGGCCACGGCGACCGCCAAGAAGGCCACCGCCAAGCAGGCGGCCCCGGCGAAGAAGGCGACCACGGCGAAGAAGGCCGTCGCCAGCAAGACCGCGCCCGCCAAGAAGACCACGGCGAAGAAGGCGCCCGCGAAGAAGACCACGGCGCGTAAGACCACGGCCAAGAAGGCCACTGCACGCAAGAAGTGAGACCGAGCAGCGCTCGCTCCTCACACGCGCCGGGCCGGACTCCCCTCGGGGAGCCCGGCCCGCGGGCTTTCCGGCATCCGGAGCGGCTGGAAGGCGGCGGTCAGAGGGTCTGCAGCGTCACCAGGGTGATCCGCCGCGAGTCGCCTTCGCCGCTCACCTCGATCCGTACCCGCTGCCCCGGACGCAGCAGCCGCAGGCCGCCCGCGTCGAAGGCCGGGGCGTCGAAGTCCATCGGGGTGCCGTCGTCGAGGAGCACACTGCCGGTGCGGGTCTCGGAGTCGTACGTGTACGAGGTCGCCTGCATGGACGCCAGCCTATCGGTCCCGCGCGGGCCCGGCCGAAGCGTGCAGCCCCGCTGTGTGCGGGCCGACGCCCAGGGCCAGCGCCACCCGCAGATCGTCGCCGGTGTCCACGTCCCGGCGGACCGAATCGAGCCCGGACAGCGTAATTTCCGCAGCTCCCGAAGCCAGATGCCTCGCCCTCGAAGGGCCCTCGAAAGCCGGGCACAATTCCACTCCCGGTGCGGCCGACAGAAATGTCGTACCGATTCCTGCCGCGTCCGTCAGAAATGTGCGGGGAAATTCGGCTGAAAAATCGAGCACCCGCGCCAATTCCTCGGGGCGAAGTGCGGGGAGATCCGCGTTGATCGCGGCCACCGCGGCGTCCGCCCGCAGCGCCCGCACCGTACGCGCACCGTGCGACAGAGCCGCGTTGAGTCCGGCCGCCGGAGTGTCCGCCACGATGCGCGCCCCCAGTGCCGAAAGCGCCGCCCCGGCCACCGGATCGTCCGTGACGACCAACACATCGCGCACCGCCGGGCAGGCCAGAGCCGCGGCGACCGTGTCCTGGGCGAAAGCGAGGGCCAGGCGGGGTCTCGGCAGCCCGCCCGCAGTCCGCCCCAGTCTGCTCTTGGCCCGCGCGAGCGGCTTCAGCGGGACGACCAGGGACCAGGACCCGGTCAGGTCGGTGTTCGTGGCCATCTCCCCCTCCGTACGTATGGCGACTTATTCTCGCCTGCCGGTGTGACAACCCGGAGGTCCGGCCCGGAAGGCGGGGCGTACGGTGTTCTCGACAGAGCAGGGGCCTGGGGCGAGACTTGACCGTCAGTAGCCAGGCAGCAGGTCAGGTCTTAGAGGAAGGTGTCCGAGTGTCCCGCCGCAGAATCGGCTTCTGGTACCGCCTGGCGGCGGTCATCGCAAAGCCGCCATTGGTGGTTCTGTTCAAGCGCGACTGGCGGGGAATGGAACACATTCCGGCCGAGGGCGGATTCATCACCGCGGTCAACCACAACTCGTACCTGGACCCGCTTTCCTATGCGCACTTCCAGTACAACACCGGCCGGGTGCCGCGGCTCCTCGCGAAGGCGGGACTGTTCAGGACCCCCTTCGTCGGAATGATGCTGCGAGGCACCGGCCAGATCCCCGTGTACCGCGAGACGACCAATGCGCTGGACGCTTTCCGCGCCGCCGTCGACGCGATCGAGCGGGGCGAATGCGTGGCGTTCTACCCCGAGGGCACCCTCACCCGCGATCCCGAGATGTGGCCGATGGCCGGCAAGACGGGCGCGGCCCGGGTCGCGCTGCTGACCAGGGCGCCGGTCATCCCCGTCGCCCAGTGGGGCGCCAACCTCGCGATGCCGCCGTACGCCAAGGAGAACAAGTTCAGCTTCTTCCCCCGCAAGACCCTTCAGGTGCAGGCCGGTCCGCCGGTGGACCTCGACCGTTTCCACGGTCTGGAGGCAACGCCCGAAGTGCTGCGCGAGGCGACCGAGGTCATCATGGCCGCGATCACCGCACAGCTTGAGGTCGTACGGGGCGAGAAGGCACCCACCGAGCTCTACGATCACCGCAAGGCCCGCGCTGAGCAACGGCGCAAGGCAGAGGGAAAGGGACCCAAGTGACGCACCCCGCAAAAGCAGCCGTCTTCGGAACCGGCTCATGGGGTACGGCCTTCGGCATGATCCTCGCCGACGCAGGCTGCGAAGTGACCCTCTGGGGCCGTCGCGCGGAGGTCGCCGAGGCCATCAACACGACCCGTACCAACCCGGACTACCTGCCGGGCATCGAACTCCCCGCCTCGGTCCGCGCCACCACGGACGCCGCCCAGGCCCTGCGCGGCGCCGACTTCGCGGTCCTCGCCGTGCCCTCGCAGACGCTGCGCGCCAACCTCGCCGACTGGGCCCCGCACATCGAACCCGGCACCGTCCTCGTCTCGCTGATGAAGGGCGTCGAACTCGGCACCGCCAAGCGGATGAGCGAGGTCATCGCGGACGTCACGAAGGTCACCGCGGACCGCATCGCCGTCATCACGGGCCCCAACCTCGCCAAGGAGATCGCCGAGCGCCGCCCCGCCGCCGCCGTCGTCGCCTGCCAGGACGAAGCCGTCGCCCAGCGCCTCCAGGCCGCCTGCCACACCCCGTACTTCCGCCCGTACACCAACACCGACGTGGTCGGCTGCGAACTCGGCGGCGCCGTGAAGAACGTCATCGGCCTCGCGGTCGGCATCGCCGACGGCATGGGCCTCGGTGACAACGCCAAGGGCTCCCTCATCACCCGCGGCCTCGCCGAGACCACCCGCCTGGGCCTCGCCATGGGAGCCGACCCGCTCACCTTCTCCGGACTCGCGGGCCTCGGCGACCTGGTGGCGACCTGCTCGTCCCCGCTCTCTCGCAACCACACCTTCGGCACCAACCTCGGCCGGGGAATGACGCTCCAGGAGGCGATCGCCGCCACCCGGCAGACCGCCGAAGGCGTCAAGTCCTGCGAGTCGGTGCTCGATCTGGCGCGCAGACACGGAGTCGACATGCCCATCACCGAGACCGTCGTCGGCATCGTCCACGAAGGGAAGCCGCCGGTCGTCGCGCTCAAGGAGCTCATGTCCCGCAGCGCCAAGCCCGAGCGGAACTGATCCGGCCCGACGCGTCTCCCGCACCGCTGCGCCTGAACTCCTGCGCCCCGGGCCTGCAAGGTACGCTCAACGCGATATGAGCAGCGAGAACCTCCCCCAGAGCCCTGAGAGCCCCGAGAGCCCTGTGCAGGGCCGTAAGCCGCGGGTGGCCGTCGTGTTCGGCGGCCGTAGCTCCGAGCACGGCATCTCGGTCGTCACGGCCGGCGCCGTGATGAGCGCCATCGACCGGACCAAGTACGACGTCCTGCCGATCGGCATCACCACGGACGGCCGCTGGGCGCTCACCGCCGACGACCCCGCACGCATGGCCATCGCGGACCGCAAGGTCCCTAACGTGGCCCAGCTCGCGGAGTCCGAAGAAGGCGGTGTGGTGCTCTCCGTCGACCCCGGCAGCCGCGAAGTCGTCTACACCGAGCCGGGCGCGGTCCCCAAGGCCCTCGGCGAGGTCGACGTCGTCTTCCCGGTGCTGCACGGCCCCTACGGCGAGGACGGCACCCTCCAGGGGCTCCTGGAGCTCTCCGGCGTCCCGTACGTGGGCGCCGGTGTCCTGGCCTCCGCCGTCGGCCAGGACAAGGAGTACATGAAGCGGGTGTTCACCTCCTTCGGCCTGCCCGTCGGCCCGTACGAGGTGGTGCGCCCCCGCGAATGGGACAACGACCGTCCCACCGCACGCAAGCGCATCGTGGACTTCGCCGGCGAGCACGGCTTCCCGCTCTTCATCAAGCCCGCCCGCGGCGGTTCCTCGATGGGCATCACCAAGGTCGACGACCTCTCCGGCCTCGACGAGGCGATCGAGGAGGCCCGCCGCCACGACCCCAAGTTCCTCGTCGAGTCGCTGCTGCGGGGCCGCGAGATCGAGTGCGGTGTGCTGGAGTTCGAGGACGGCCCGCGCGCCAGTGTGCCCGCCGAGATCCCGCCGGTCACCTCGCACGACTTCTACGACTTCGAGGCCAAGTACATCGATTCGGCGGCCGGACTCGTGCCGGCCCCGCTCACCGAGGAGCAGACCGCGGAGGTCCAGCGGCTCGCCGTCGCCGCCTTCGAGGCCACCTCCTGCGAGGGCCTCGTGCGCGCCGACTTCTTCCTCACCGACGAGGGCGACTTCGTCATCAACGAGATCAACACGATGCCGGGCTTCACACCGATCTCCATGTACCCGCGGATGTGGCAGGAGAGCGGCGTGGACTACCAGGAACTGGTGGACCGGCTGATCCAGGCGGCGCTCACCCGGCCCACGGGCCTTCGCTGACGTACCTCCGCGCCAGTCGGGAAGACCCGGGACCCTGTAAGACCTAGAGGCTTTCCGGGACCGTCTTCCCGACGGACGCGGCGAACTCGGCGAGCGGCGTGATGTCGTGGGCGAACTCCTTCGGGAGCGTCACCTCGACGTATGCCTTGCGGTACGTGGTCGTGAACCGCGGACCGGCGTCCTCCCGCTGCTCCAGCAGCCAGTTGACGCCGTTCGCGTCGATCCCCTCCGACTGGGCGTCCTCCATCTTCGCGGGCCGGGGGACGCCGCAGCGCAGTACGATCGCCCCGTCCCCCCATCCGGCCGTCAGGTCGGAATCCGGCTCGGGATCGCTCCGGTCCATACCGGCGACGGTCTCCGGCAGCTCCCCGTGCAGCGCTTCGCAGTACGCGGCGGCCTCCGAGGACGGCGCGGGAACCGTGATCGTCGCCTGAGCGTCGCTGGAGGAGCAGCCCGCCGCGGCCAGGACGAGCAGGGCGGCGGAGGGGGCGAGGAACAGCGAACGGGGGAGCCGGCGGCCGGAGTATGTCACCGGCCCAGCCTAGATGGGGGTCAGAGGTGGACGACCGGGCAGGTCAGTGTTCGTGTGATGCCGTCCACCTGCTGGACCTTGGCCACCACCATGCGGCCGAGTGCGTCGACGGTGTCGGCCTGTGCGCGCACGATCACGTCGTAGGGGCCTGTGACGTCCTCTGCCTGAATGACTCCCGGGATCTTCGCGATGGTCTCGGCGACTGTCGACGCCTTGCCCACCTCTGTCTGAATAAGGATGTACGCCTGTACCACGGAACCTCCAGGGCGGCCACGAGGATCATGTGGGGGAAAGGGACGCCACGTTATCGCGTCGCCGCGGGCCGCGGGGAGACCTGCGGGCCGGATGACGCCCACAGCGTGGCGTACAGACGACAGAAGTTGACGTATCTCTTGACGGTACCGACAGCAGTGAAGGCACGCGACCGCAAGCCCACCGGTGCAGAAGGGGGACAGACATGCCCGTACGTCCCGGGGCAGACTGCCTCCGACGGGCCACGGACCACGGCCCGGGCCTCGGTCCGCTGAAGCAGCCCGGACAGGTGTCCGGTGCGATAAATGAGAGGTGAGACTCGGTGAAGGGAACCGTGGGCGAGTTGGGGGAGTTCGGGCTCATCAGAGAGCTCACTTCCCGGCTCACCACCACTCCGGCGGTACGGCTGGGACCCGGCGACGACGCCGCGGTCGTGGCCGCTCCCGACCGCAGGGTCGTGGCCAGCAGCGACATCATGTTGGAGGGGCGGCACTTCCGCCGCGACTGGTCGACGGCGTACGACGTCGGCCGCAAGGCCGCCGCGCAGAACCTCGCCGACATCGCAGCCATGGGCGCCGTGCCCACCGCGCTGCTGCTCGGCCTGGTCGTGCCCGCCGAACTCCCGGTCACCTGGGCGGGCGAGCTGATGGACGGCATCCGTGACGAGTGCCAGGTCGCGGGCGCTGCCGTGGTCGGCGGCGACGTCGTACGCGGCGACACCATCACCATCGCGATCACCGCGCTCGGCGATCTGCGCAACCACGAACCCGTCACCCGGTCCGGCGCCCGGCCCGGCGACGTCGTCGCCGTCACCGGCTGGCTCGGCTGGTCCGCCGCGGGATTCGCCGTGCTCTCCAGGGGCTTCCGCTCACCGCGCGCCTTCGTCGAGGCCCACCGGCGCCCCGAACCGCCGTACCACGCGGGCCCGGCGGCCGCCGGACTCGGCGCCACCGCCATGACGGACGTCAGCGACGGACTCGTGGCGGACCTCGGGCACATCGCCGAGTCCAGCAAGGTCCGGATCGACCTGCGCTCCGGGCTCATCGACATCCCCTCGCAGATGTCCGACATCGGCCAGGCCGTCGGCGTCGACCCGCTGCAGTGGGTGCTGACCGGGGGAGAGGACCACGCGATCGTGGCGACCTTCCCGCCGGACGTGAAGCTCCCGGCCCGCTGGAAGGTGATCGGCGAGGTACTCAACCCCTCGGCGCTGCCCCAGGTGACGGTCGACGGCGCGCCCTGGACCAGCAAGGGCGGCTGGGACCACTTCGGGGACATCGAGGACGCCCAGTAGATTGCCGCGTATGCCCATACGCACCGCTGTACCGCCTCGTGTCCTCACCGTCGCCGGGTCCGACTCCGGCGGCGGTGCGGGCATCCAGGCCGACCTGAAGACCATGCTGGCACTCGGAGTGCACGGCATGAGCGTGCTCACGGCCGTGACCGCGCAGAACTCCCTCGGTGTCCAGGGCGCCTGGGAGCTTCCGGTGGAAGCCGTACGCGCCCAGTACCGCAGCGTCGTCGACGACATCGGGGTCCAGGCCGTCAAGACCGGCATGCTCTCCTCGGCCGCCCTCGTCGAGACGGTCGCCGCACTCCTCGCCGGCACCGACGCCCCCGTCGTCGTCGACCCGGTCGGCGTCTCCAAGCACGGCGATCCGCTGCTCGCCGCCGAGGCACTGGATTCCGTACGGACGAAACTGCTGCCCGTCGCCACCGTGGCCACCCCGAATCTCGACGAGGTGGCGCAGCTCACCGGCGTCGTCGTCACCGACGAGTCCGGGATGCGGCGGGCCGCCGCCGAGGTGCTGGCGTACGGACCGCGCTGGGTGGTCATCAAGGGCGGGCATCTGCCGGGCGAGGCCGTGGACCTGCTCACGGACGGCGACGAGGAGCACTGGCTGCGCGCACCCAGGCACGACAACCGGCACACGCACGGGACGGGCTGCACCCTCGCCTCCGCCATCGCGTCCGGGCTGGCGCAGGGCAAGGACGTACCGGCGGCCGTCCGGGCCGCGAAGGAGTACGTCACCGGGGCGATCGTGGCGGGCTTCCCGCTGGGCGGCGGGATAGGCCCCGTCGATCACGGCTGGCTGACGCGTACGCCGCACTGACCGCGCCCCCGGGGGCATAGCAAAAGGCCGGTCCACCGAGGTGGACCGGCCTTTTGGGCAACCGGTAAGGCTGCGCTACGACGAAACGTCAGCGCGCGACCTTGCCGGCCTTGATGCACGAGGTGCAGACGTTGAGCCGCTTCGGCGTCCGCCCGACCACGGCACGCACGCGCTGGATGTTGGGATTCCAGCGACGAGACGTACGGCGGTGCGAGTGCGAAATGCTGTTGCCGAAGCTCGGCCCCTTGCCGCAAACGTCGCAGTTGGCAGCCACGGGTCACTCCAAAGACTTCAGATGCACTTACAGTGAATTCCGGCGCGCCGGATTCATTTGACTGAAGTGGCGGTACCGGAGGAATGGGCCCGACTCTCGCCGGGCAACCGAAGCAGCATACAACGGCTGCGTCGGAGATACGAAACTACCATGGGTTGCCCGGTCACCCGTCCCGCCCCTGTCCCCGCCGGAGCCTGCGCGCGCGGGCTACTCTGCGGTGCAACCCGCCGCCGACGGCCGCTTCAAGGAGGACCATCAGGTGCCGCAGCTCCCCGACGATCTGGACGCCGTCGCGGTGCGCACCTGGTGCTCACTGGCGCTGGAGGCCCTGGGCCGGGAGCGCGAGGAGATCGACGCGATCAACGTCTATCCCGTCGCCGACGGGGACACCGGCACCAATCTGTATCTGACCGTGGAGTCCGCCACAGCCGCCGTGGAAGCGGTCTTCGCCGCCCATGAGACCGGTTCCTCCGTGGCCGACCGTGCCGATGCCGTACGGGCCATGGCGCACGGCGCCCTGATCGGCGCCCGGGGAAACTCCGGCACCATCCTGTCGCAGCTGCTGCGCGGCATGGCCGGCGTACTGGCCGACGGCGGTGACGCGGACCACCTGCGAACCGCCCTGACCAAGGCGGCCGCGGCAGCCAGGCAGGCCGTCGCCCACCCCGTCGAGGGCACGGTGCTGACCGTCGCCACCGCGGCGGCCGAGGCCGCGGAACGCACGGTCGGGGGCCTCACGGCCGTGGTCGGAGCGGCGTACGAGAGCGCGCGCACCGCGCTCGCGGCCACCCCCGGCCAGCTCGCCGTCCTCGGACGGGCGGGCGTCGTGGACGCGGGCGGGCGGGGCCTGGTCGCCGTACTCGGCGCACTGCTGGAAGCGGTCTCGGGGCAGGCGCCGGCGCGGACGTCGTGGGCGGTGCCCGCCGTGCTGCCCGTGACGGTGGACGACTGCCCTGTGGACGGCGCGGACGGACCCGCCTTCGAGGTGATCTATCTGCTGGAGGCCCGCGACGAGGCCGTCGACCGGCTGCGGACCCGGCTCGACGGGCTCGGCGACTCACTCGTGGTGGTGGGCGGCGACGGGCTGTGGAACGTCCACGTCCATGTCGACGACGCGGGCGCCGCCGTGGAGGCCGGGGTCGAGGCCGGAAGGCCGTACCGCATCCGCATCACCCACTTCGGCGCCGACCGGATCCACGCCCACGCCGAGCCCGCCCAGCGCGGTGTCGTCGTCGTGGTCCCCGGCGACGGGCTCGCCGGGCTGTGCACGGAGGCGGGGGCGACCACCGTGCTCGCACGCCCCGGGGAACCACCCGCCAGCGGCGAACTGGTCGACGCGATCCGCCGGGCCCACGCCCGCGAAGTGGTCCTCCTGCCCAACGACGCGACGCTGCGCCACACCGCAGGGGCCGCCGCCGAACAGGCCCGCGCCGAAGGTGTCCGGGTCGCACTGATCCCCACCCGCGCCGCCGTCCAGGGCCTCGCCGCCCTCGCCGTCCACGAACCGGACCGCGGCTTCGACGAGGACGTGGTGGCCATGACCGCGGCGGCCGGAGCCACCCGGTACGCCGAACTCGCCGTCGCCGAGCGGCAGTCGTGGACCATGGCGGGCATCTGCCAGGCCGGTGACATCCTCGGTCTGATCGATGGTGACGTCGCCGTCATCGGAGCCGATGTGCCCGCGACGGCCCGCACCGTCCTGGACCGGATGCTGGCGGCGGGCGGCGAACTCGTCACGCTGGTCCTGGGCGAGGACGTGCCGGACGCGCTGGCCGACGCGCTGGCGGAGCACGTACGCGAGGGGTACCTGGCCGTCGACACGGTGGTCTACCGCGGCGGTCACCAGGCGGCGCCGCTGCTGATCGGCGTCGAGTGACAGCCCCGCCCTGGGGCGCCCGCCGGACATTTGTCAGTGGCGTGGTGTGCAATGGATCGCGTGTCTTCGTTCGATGAACCCCTGAAGAAGCTGCTCGGCGGAGCCACCGCGAAGGTGATGGCCGAACACCTCGACCTGCACACGGTCGGTGATCTGCTCCACCACTACCCGCGGCGGTACGAGGAGCGAGGCCAGCTCACGGCGCTGTCCGACCTCCCGCTGGACGAGCACGTGACCGTCGTCGCGCAGGTCGCCGACGCCCGGATCATGGTGTTCAACAACGGCCGCGGCAAGCGCCTGGAAGTGACCCTCACCGACGGCAGCGGCCGGCTCCAGCTGGTCTTCTTCGGCCACGGCGTCCACAAGCCGCACAAGGAACTGCTGCCCGGCCGGCGGGCGATGTTCGCGGGCAAGGTCTCCGTGTTCAACCGGAAGATGCAGCTCGCGCACCCCACGTACCAACTGCTCGACGCCGCGGACACCGATGAAGCGACCGAGGCGGTCGACGCCTTCGCCGGGAAACTGCTGCCGATGTATCCGGCCTGCAAGGGCCTCGACTCCTGGCGGATCGCCAAGGCCGTCGACGTGGTGCTGCCCAGCGCCCAGGACGCCGTCGACCCGCTGCCGCCCGCCCTGCGGGAGGGCCGCGGCTTCACGACCCTGCCCGAGGCACTGCTCAAGATCCACCGCCCGCAGACCAGGGCCGACATCGCGGACGCCAGGGACCGGCTGAAGTGGGACGAGGCGTTCGTCCTCCAGGTGGCGCTGGCCCGCCGGCGCTACGCCGACACCCAACTCCCCGCCGTGGCCCGCAGATCGGTACCGGACGGCCTGCTCGACGCGTTCGACGCGAAGCTGCCGTTCACCCTCACCGAGGGCCAGGAGAAGGTCTCCAAGGAGATCTTCGACGACCTGGCGACCGAACACCCGATGCACCGCCTCCTCCAGGGAGAGGTGGGCTCGGGCAAAGCGCAGCCGCTCGACGCGCTGGTTCTGACCCCCGAGGGCTACAAGCCCATGGGGGCTGTAGTGCAGGGCGACGAGGTAGTGGTTCCCACGGGGGAAGTAGCCGTGGTCGACGGGGTCTTTCCCCAGGGCGAGCGGGATGTCTGGCGGCTTGTTCTGTCTGATGACACGGTGGTCGAAGCCGATGACGAGCATCTGTGGATCGTCGGGACCAGCTGTGCCTGGGCCCGGGGGGAAACGCCCAAGGTGATGACGACCCGCGAGATCAGGATGGACACGTGCAAGGCCAACGGGTCGTCCAAGTGGTATCTCCCATCCGCCGCACCGGTGGATCTCACATCGGGGTCGGAACCGCCTCTCGACCCCTACGTGTTCGGATTGCTGCTCGGGGACGGCTCGTTCCGTCACAACCTGCGTCTGTCCACGGCCGACGACGAGATCCTGACGGCAGCGCGATCCACACTCGGACCGGACTGCGAGCTGGTTCCCGTGCCAGGTTCGACGTATGACTACACCATCCGGATGACGGGGCCGAGGAGTGGTTCGCAAAGGAACCCGGTCATCAGCGTGCTGCGTGCGCTGAACCTGTGGGGGGTTACGTCGCACGACAAATTCATCCCGCCGGTATTCAAGAACACGACGATCAAGCATCGGCTCGCTGTCCTGCAAGGGCTCATGGACACGGACGGGACCGTGGACGCTCAAGGGATGTGTGTTTCGTTCTGCTCGGCCTCGCGGCGCTTGGCCGACGACGTGGCCTGGCTCGTTCGTTCACTCGGTGGGCGTGCCAGGGTGCATCCGAAGCAGGCGGCTTTCAACGTATCGATCGCCATGCCCGCCGAGTACGTGCCGTTCCGACTCACTCGTAAGGCCTCGCGCATGCGGACCCGGCCGAAATACAACACGTTCCGGCGTGGAATTCGCTCGGTCGAGTACGTCGGGCGAAAGCCGGTCCAGTGCATCAGTGTCGCCCACCCGAGTCACGCGTACGTCACCGATCACTTCACGGTCACCCACAACACGATGGTCGCCCTGCGCGCCATGCTCGGCGTCGTCGACGCGGGAGGGCAGGCCGCCATGCTCGCGCCCACCGAGGTGCTCGCCCAGCAGCACCACCGGTCCATCACCGAGATGATGGGCGAGCTCGCCGAGGGCGGAATGCTCGGTGGCTCGGATATGGGGACCAAGGTCGTGCTGCTCACCGGGTCCATGGGCGTCCCGGCCCGCCGTCAGGCGCTGCTCGACCTGGTCACGGGCGAGGCCGGGATCGTGATCGGCACGCACGCGCTGATCGAGGACAAGGTGCAGTTCCACGACCTGGGCCTCGTCGTCGTCGACGAGCAGCACCGCTTCGGTGTGGAGCAGCGCGACGCCCTGCGCTCCAAGGGCAAGCAGCCGCCCCATCTGCTGGTCATGACCGCCACACCCATTCCCCGTACGGTCGCGATGACCGTCTTCGGCGATCTGGAGACCTCCGTACTGGACCAGCTCCCTGCGGGCCGTTCGCCGATCGCCAGCCATGTCGTCCCCGCCAAGGACAAGCCGCACTTCCTCAGCCGCGCCTGGGAACGGGTCCGCGAGGAAGTGGAGAACGGCCACCAGGCGTACGTCGTCTGCCCCCGCATCGGCGACGACGCCGACGAGGCCGCGGAGAAGAAGAAGGGGAAGAAGGGGAAGGCCGCCAAGGACACGGCTCCCGAGGACGACGGGGAGAAGCGGCCCCCGCTCGCCGTGCTGGAGATCGCCGAGCAGCTGGGCAAGGGCGCGCTCGCCGGGCTGCGGATCGAGGTGCTGCACGGCAGGATGCACCCCGACGACAAGGACGACGTGATGCGCCGCTTCGCCGCGGGACAGGTCGACGTCCTGGTCGCCACGACCGTCATCGAGGTCGGGGTGAACGTCCCCAACGCCACCGCGATGGTGATCATGGACGCGGACCGCTTCGGGGTGTCCCAGCTGCACCAGCTCCGCGGCCGTGTCGGCCGTGGCTCAGCGCCCGGCCTCTGCCTGCTGGTCAGCGAGGCCCATGAGGCGAGCCCCGCGCGGGCCCGGCTCTCCGCGGTCGCCGCCACCCTCGACGGCTTCGAGCTTTCCCGGATCGACCTGGAGCAGCGCCGCGAGGGCGATGTGCTCGGCCAGGCCCAGTCCGGCGTCCGCTCCTCCCTGCGGGTGCTCAGCGTCATCGACGACGAGGAGGTCATCGCCGCCGCCCGTGAGGAGGCCGTCGTGGTCGTCGCCGCCGACCCGGCCCTGGAGCACCTCCCGGAGCTGCGCACGGCTCTGGACGCGCTCCTGGACAAGGAGCGGGAGGAGTATCTCGACAAGGGGTGACCGGGGCCCGATCCGCCGGGACGCCATATCGTGGGTGCACGGCACGCGTACCGACCTGTGTGCCACCCGCGACCCTAGGAACAGACCCATGACCCGCGTGATCGCCGGCTCGGCCGGCGGACGCCGCCTCGCCGTCCCGCCCGGCACCGGCACCCGCCCCACGTCCGACCGGGCGCGCGAGGGCCTGTTCTCCACCTGGGAAGCGCTCCTCGGCACCCTGGAGGGCATCCGTATCGCGGATCTGTACGCGGGCTCCGGCGCCGTCGGCCTCGAAGCGCTCTCCCGCGGCGGCGTCCACGCCCTGCTCGTCGAGGCCGACGCCAAGGCCGTCCGCGTCGTGCGCGACAACGTCCGCACGCTCGGTCTTCCCGGAGCCGAGGTCCGGGCCGGCAAAGCCGAACAGATCGTGACAGGACCGGCGCCCGCCGAACCGTACGACGTGGTGTTCCTGGACCCGCCGTACGCCGTCACGGACGTCGATCTTGGCGAGATACTGCTCACACTCCGTGCCCAGGGCTGGCTCACCGACGATGCGCTCGTCACCGTGGAGCGCAGCACCAGAGGCGGAGAGTTCAACTGGCCCAAGGGATTCGAGCCACTGCGGGCCCGTCGCTACGGCGAGGGAACGCTTTGGTACGGTCGCGCCGCCTCTACGTGCGAAGACGCACGATGACCGGACCGGAGAGCGAGGGAATCAAGTTGCGCCGCGCCGTCTGTCCGGGGTCATTCGACCCCATCACCAATGGACATCTCGACATCATTGGCCGCGCCTCGAAGCTGTACGACGTCGTACACGTCGCGGTGATGATCAACCAGTCCAAGCAGGGACTGTTCACGGTGGAGGAGCGGATCGATCTGATCCGCGAGGTCACCGCCGACTTCGGCAACGTCGAGGTCGAGTCCTTCCACGGCCTCCTGGTCGACTTCTGCAAGCAGCGCGACATCCCGGCGATCGTGAAGGGCCTGCGGGCCGTCAGCGACTTCGACTACGAGCTGCAGATGGCCCAGATGAACAACGGCCTCTCCGGCGTCGAGACGCTCTTCGTGCCGACCAATCCCACGTACAGCTTCCTGTCGTCCTCCCTGGTCAAGGAAGTGGCGACCTGGGGCGGCGACGTCTCCCATCTGCTGCCGCCCAGGGTCCACGAGGCCCTCACGGAGCGGCTGGGCCAGAAGTGAAGCGCTGACCGTCCGTCACCAGGTGTCGGACGGGAGCCGACTGGCCTTACAGTCGTCCCGTCCGTCTCCAACAGCAGCAGAGAGTGGCGAGCACACGGTGGACGTGCAGAAGAAGCTCGACGAGATCGTCGAATCGGTGGGGAACGCCCGGTCCATGCCCATGTCGGCGTCGTGCGTGGTCAACCGCGCCGAGCTGCTCGCCATGCTCGAAGAGGTACGCGAGGCCCTGCCCAACTCCCTCGCCCACGCCCAGGAGCTGATCGGCGGACGCGAGCAGCTGGTCGAGCAGGCCCGCCAGGAGGCCGAGCGGATCATCGAGTCCGCCCACGCCCAGCGCGGCTCGCTGATCTCGGACACGGAGATCGCCCGGCGGTCCCAGGACGAGGCCGACCGCATCCTTAACGAGGCCCGCAAGGACGCCGAAGAGGTCAAGGCCGAGGCCGACGAGTACGTCGACAGCAAGCTCGCCAACTTCGAGGTCGTCCTCACCAAGACCATCGGCTCCGTCGACCGGGGCCGCGAGAAGCTCCTCGGCCGCGGCCAGGGCTACGAGGGCCAGGGGTACGAGGACCCGGACTTCGCCGAGGCGCCGGAACGCAGCGCCGACCCGGAGACGCTCCAGCGCCGGGCGGACGAGTACGTCGACACCAAGCTCGGTGCCTTCGAGGCCGTACTCGCCAAGACCCTGGAAGCGGTCGGCCGCGGGCGGCAGAAGCTGCTCGGCCGGGTCGCCACCGACGACCTCGGGGCGCACATGGCCGCCCAGGACGCGGCGGGCAGCCAGGGGCACACCAGCGACGAGGACCACTGGGCCGGCCTGGCCGACCTCGCCACCCCGGAGCCCGTACCCCAGCAGCCCCACTTCCCGGCCCAGGCCCAGCCCGACTACCAGGTCCAGGCGCAGCCCGAGCCGCAGTACGCGCAGACGTACGGGTATCAGGAGCAGCCCGTCCAGCAGGACGCCTACGGGTACCAGCAGCAGCCCGACCCGTACGCCGCGTACGCGCAGCAGGGCTACGACCCGAACCAGGGGCAGCCCCAGCAGGAGTACGGCTGGCCGCAGCAGCCGGTCCAGCCCCCGGCGCAGCAGGGCGAGAGCGCGCTCGACGAGACCAGTCTCTTCGACACCAGCATGATCGATCTGGAGCAGCTGCGCCGCTACGAACAGGGCCGCTGACCGGATCGGTCCGGAGCACGCGGGACCCGATTGGGTGCTGGGCGGTGCGTCCAGTATCCTGGCCATTCGGTCGCGCCTATGTCCGCGATTCCGGCTGCCCGCTTCTCCATATGAATCCGGGACAGCCTTCCCCGGCGCAGCGCGATGCACACATGACTCGAAAGCAGGAAAAGCCCTGAACGGCCACCTCGACCACCGCAACCCTCTCGTGTTCGATACGCGCGAGCTGGGTCGGCGTCCTGGTGCCCTCAAGCGGCTGACCCGCTCGGTGGAGGCACCCAAGGACCTGGGTATCGACGGAGTCATCGGTGTGCCGGAAAGCGCGCCCGTGGCGCTCGACCTCCGCCTCGAGTCGGTCATGGAAGGGGTGCTTGTCACAGGCACCGCCCGTGCGACGGCCGAAGCGGAGTGCGTAAGGTGTCTGGAGCCGCTGAGCCGAGAGGTCTCGGCGGATTTCCAGGAGATGTTCTCGTACCCTGACGCCGATGACCGGGGCCGCAGCAGGACTGCGGAGCCGGTCGACGACGCCGAGGACGACGAGGACAGGTTCTTCCTCGAGGACGGCTTGTTCGACCTCGAGTCTGTGCTGCGTGACGCGGTGGTGCTCGCACTGCCGCTGCAGCCGGTGTGCAAGGAGACCTGTGCCGGTCTGTGTTCCGAATGCGGAATCAGGCTGGACGAGAATCCTGGCCACCACCACGATGCCGTCGACATTCGTTGGGCGGCACTGCAAGGACTCGCCGAGACCGTTCAGGACGGCGAGAAGGACAACATGGGCGGCGCCGAAGCAGGCGTCGACGAGAAGCAGGAGAAGTAGCCGTGGCTGTTCCGAAGCGGAAGATGTCGCGCAGCAACACGCGCCACCGCCGGTCGCAGTGGAAGGCTGCGGTCCCCACCCTGGTTTCGTGCGAGCGTTGCCAGGAGCCGAAGCTCCAGCACATTGCGTGCCCGAGCTGCGGCACCTACAACAAGCGCCAGGTCCTCGAGGTCTGAGCGGCTGGTGAGAGGCCCGATGTCTGAGTTGTCCAGCGCCAAGAAGCAGGCAGACAACGTCAACACAGCCTCGTCCCACACGCTTCTGGAAGGGCGGCTCGGGTATCACCTCGAGTCCGCCCTTCTGGTGCGTGCGCTGACCCATCGTTCGTACGCATACGAGAACGGCGGTCTGCCCACCAACGAGCGGCTCGAATTCCTCGGGGATTCGGTGCTCGGCCTGGTGGTCACGGACACGTTGTACCGAACCCACCCCGACCTGCCCGAAGGCCAGCTGGCCAAGTTGCGGGCCGCGGTGGTCAACTCACGTGCACTTGCGGAAGTGGGCCGCGGCCTCGAACTCGGCTCCTTCATCCGGCTCGGCCGCGGTGAAGAGGGCACGGGTGGCCGGGACAAGGCTTCCATCCTCGCCGACACACTGGAAGCAGTGATCGGCGCCGTCTATCTCGACCAGGGCCTCGGCGCGGCCTCGGAGCTGGTTCACCGGCTCTTCGACCCGCTGATCGACAGGTCCTCCAGCCTCGGTGCCGGCCTGGACTGGAAAACCAGCCTCCAGGAGCTCACCGCGAGCGAGAGCCTCGGGGTTCCCGAGTATCTCGTCACGGAGACCGGCCCGGATCACGAGAAGACCTTTACTGCTGCTGCTCGCGTCGGTGGTGTCTCGTACGGCACCGGCACCGGCCGTAGCAAGAAGGAAGCGGAGCAACAGGCGGCGGAGTCCGCCTGGCGCGAGATCAGCGCCGACGCGGAAGCGCGACAGGTGGCGGCCAAGGCCGCAGCCGAAGCAGGGGTCGCCGACACCCCTGCCGAACCGTCGCCGCCGAACACGGACGTCGCTCCGGCCTGAACCATGAGAAAGCCCCTCGGTGCCTGGTGCGCCGGGGGGTTTTCCCTGTCCCGCACCGCCCAGTTCTCCCCAGGAGCGTCACCGTGCCCGAGCTGCCCGAGGTCGAAGTCGTACGGCGGGGTCTGGAGCGCTGGGTCGCCGGGCGCACCGTCGGTGAGGTGGAGGTCCTGCATCCGCGTGCCGTGCGCCGGCACCTCGCGGGCGGGCCGGACTTCGCGGCCCGGCTGCGTGGCATCCGCTTCGGCACGGCCATGCGGCGGGGTAAATACCTGTGGGTGCCGCTCGACGAGATGACCTTCTCGCTCCTCGGTCACCTGGGGATGAGCGGGCAGCTGCTCGTACAGCCGCAGGACGCGCCCGACGAGAAGCATCTGCGGATCAGGATCGCCTTCGACGACGACCTGGGCACCGAGCTGCGCTTCGTCGACCAGCGGACCTTCGGCGGGCTCTCGCTCCACGAGAACACTCCAGACGGGCTGCCCGACACCATCGCGCACATCGCCCGCGACCCGCTCGACCCGGCCTTCGACGACGCGGCGTTCCACACCGCGCTCAGGCTGCGCCGTACGACGGTCAAGCGCGCGCTGCTCGACCAGACGCTGATCAGCGGTGTCGGCAACATCTACGCCGACGAGGCCCTGTGGCGGTCCCGGCTGCACTACGAGCGGCCCACGGCGACGCTCACCCGTCCCACGACGGCCGTGCTGCTCGGGCACGTCCGGGACGTCATGAACGCAGCGCTCGCCCAGGGCGGCACCAGCTTCGACAGCCTCTACGTCAATGTGAACGGCGAGTCCGGCTACTTCGACCGGTCACTGGACGCGTACGGACGCGAGGGGGAGCCGTGCAACCGCTGCGGTACGCCGATCCGCCGCCGCGCCTGGATGAACCGCTCCAGCTACTTCTGCCCGCGCTGCCAGAGGCCGCCGCGCAGCTCGTAGGAGCCTCAGAGGCCGAAGTCCTGCGTCCACCAGGGGCCGCCTGAGCCGAAGTGCACGCCGACGCCGAGCGTCTTGTAGTCGCAGTTGAGAATGTTTGCACGGTGGCCGTCGCTGTTCATCCAGCCGTCCATCACGGCCTGTGCGTCGGCCTGGCCGCGGGCAATGTTCTCGGCGCCGAGCCCCAGCACGCCCGCCTTCGTCGCCCGGTCCCACGGGCTCGCCCCGTCGGGGTCGGTGTGGGAGAAGAAGCCACGCTCGGCCATGTCCTCGCTGAAGTTCTGGGCGAGTGAGGTCAGTCCGCGGGACGCCGAGACCGGGCTGCAGCCGACCTTCGCGCGTTCCTGGTTGACGAGGGTGAGCACCGCGGCGCGGGTGGAGGCCGTCGCGTCGGATGCCGGGGCCGAGGGCTTGGGGGCCGGGGCCGAGGTTTTCGGTGCGGCCGGGGCCTTAGGGGCCGGGGCGGCGCTCGTCTTCTTGGACGGCTTCTCGGTGGGCGCCTTCGTCGGCTGCTCGGACGGCTTCGCGTCCTTGGACGGGGTCGCGGCCGGCTTGCTGGTCTTCTTGGGAGAAGCCGAGGTGGAGGGGGCCGCGGGGCGCTCGCTGGAGCGGCTCGTCCCGGTGGAGGCCGAGGCGCGGTCGGACGGCGAGGCCGTCGTGCCGCCCTGGGTCAGCAGGTCGGGTGCGCCGCCGGTGCGGACCTGGTCCGCGGCGGAGCTGCCGCGTATGTCCAGCGTGTCGCCACCGGGCAGCAGACCGGAGGTGACGGCGACGGCGCCGACGGCCACGGCCGCGGAGACGCCGAGGAGACCCGTGCGTACGGGTGTGAAAGCCCGCTTCTTGCCGTGGCGTCCCATGCGCTGTGCCTTCCGTGTGCTCCGGAACGCCCTTGCGGCGTCACCTTGACTCTCGCAAGCCTCACCCGATCGGGTGAGGCTATTGCGACCGGACTGTACGCCATGACGTAAAGGGGTGAAGTGCTGCGCGAGCTATTGGCCGGTTAGCGTTCGGGTATGAACGAAGATGCACGACTCGTCGTTTGGGTACGCGGCCGAGTACAGCAAGTAGGGTTCCGTTGGTTCACCAGGGCAAACGCTTTGGAGATCGGTGGCCTCCGCGGCTTCGCACTCAATCTCGACGACGGAAGGGTGCAGGTGGTAGCGGAAGGGTCACGTGAGAATTGCCACCGTCTGCTGGACTGGCTCCGCTCCGACGACACACCCGGCCACGTGGACGGAGTCACTGAGATCTGGGACACCCCGCGCGGTGGATATGAGGGATTCGCAATCCGTTGAACGGGAGTCGGGGACCCGGTCCGGATCCTCCCCGTATCCGCTCCGTATTCGAGGTGCCGCGAGCTGTGACCGTGATCCCTCTCGGGGCGGCGCACCCGAAATGACCTGCGAATTGACGCGTCGGCCGGTCATGGTTGCCAAGAGTGGACAGGCATGCCAGGCTGCGGCGGTAACGAAGATCTCCACGCCCCCCAGGGCCCCGCAGGAGAGTCGCGCCGCATGATCGAAACGCCGCGCACCCCCGGGACGCCCGCCTATACGGGGTGTGATCGTGTTGACCGTCAAACTTTTTGGTGAGACGCTGAAAACCCCGCGCACCTTAGCTGTTTGGCAGAGCTGGTTGGCAGCAGAACCCAGCAGAACCGCAGTGATGACAGAGCACTGCCGAGCACCGCGGGTGCGATTCCCACGACCCACACCGCTTCGGTCGGTCACTCAGTGTGGAGGACCATCCATCATGGCAAAGGCGCTTCTCGGTTACGTCGGCGGTTCCGACCCGCGACTCCTCGCCGAGATGCGACGGCTCCAGCAGCGCGTCCAGGACCTGGAATCCGAGCTCGTACGGATCCAGGACGAGAACGACGCGCTGAACGCCGCCGCTCAGCACCAAGAGTCGCTGCTCGACAGCATCGACATCGACGTACCTCAGGCGGAGCCCGCGCTGACCTGACCGGTGCCCAGTCGGGGCCGGCCGGGCCGCATGCGGCAGCCGCTTGAGTTCATCACCGGAATGCCTTCGTCACGGATCGTCGTCCCTGGTCCACACGGTTTGCTCGTGAAGCCGGTCGGCCTCGGTCCGTAGCGTGGGCTGCAACAAGTACAGGGGACGCCTCGGCGTCCCTTTTTCTTTCCCCCGCAGCGATGTCTCGGTGATTCCCCCCGGTCCCGCCCCGGACACACAGCCCTTGGCTTACCGTCTGATGTGCCCTGCACCTTCATCAGCGAAACCGAGAGTGAAAGGTAGAGTCCGGCGGCGTGCACCTCAAGGCCCTGACCCTGCGTGGTTTCAAATCATTCGCCTCCGCCACGACCCTGCGGTTCGAGCCCGGGATCACCTGTGTCGTCGGACCCAATGGATCCGGCAAATCCAATGTGGTGGACGCGCTCTCGTGGGTCATGGGTGAGCAGGGAGCCAAATCCCTGCGCGGCGGCAAGATGGAAGACGTGATCTTCGCCGGTACCACCGGCCGGCCACCGCTGGGGCGTGCGGAGGTCTCGCTGACCATTGACAATTCCGATGGCGCGCTGCCGATCGAGTACGCGGAAGTCACCATCACGCGGATCATGTTCCGCAACGGCGGCAGCGAATACCAGATCAATGGCGACACCTGCCGGCTCCTCGACATTCAGGAACTCCTCTCGGACTCCGGTATCGGCCGGGAGATGCATGTCATCGTCGGGCAGGGCCGGCTGGACTCGGTACTCCACGCCGATCCGATGGGGCGGCGCGCATTCATCGAAGAAGCGGCGGGAGTGCTCAAGCACCGCAAGCGCAAGGAGAAGGCGCTGCGGAAACTGGAGGCGATGGGAGCCAACCTGGCCCGCGTCCAGGACCTCACCGGCGAACTGCGGCGGCAGCTGAAGCCCCTGGGCCGGCAGGCCGCCGTGGCCCGCCGCGCCGCGGTCATCCAGGCCGATCTGCGCGACTCCCGGCTGCGGCTGCTCGCCGACGACCTGGTGCGGCTGAACGAGGCGCTGCGCACCGAGATCGCCGACGAGGCCGCGCTCAAGCAGCGCAGGGAGGCCGCCGAGGCGGAACTCAAGGCGGCCCTGGGGCGCGAGGCGGATCTTGAGGACGAGGTACGGCGGCTGGCGCCGCGGCTCCAGCGGGCCCAGCAGACCTGGTACGAGCTGTCGCAGCTGGCCGAGCGGGTCAGGGGCACGGTCTCGCTCGCCGACGCCCGGGTGAAGAGCGCCACCGAAGCGCCCGAGGACGAGCGGCGCGGGCAGGGTTTCAGGGACCCGGAGAGCATGGAGCGCGAGGCCGCCCGGATCCGCGAGCAGGAGGCCGAGCTGACGGCCGCGCTGGAGGCGGCCGAACACGCACTGGAGGACACCACCGCGCACCGCTCCGACCTGGAGCGGGAGTTGGCCGCGGAGGAGCGCAGGCTCAAGGACGCGGCCCGCGCCATCGCCGACCGGCGCGAGGGCCTGGCCCGGCTGCGCGGCCAGGTCAACGCCGCCCGCGGCCGGGCCGGTTCGGCGCAGGCGGAGATCGACCGGCTGGCGGCCTCCCGCGACGAGGCCAGGGACCGCGCCGTCGCCGCCCAGGAGGAGTACGAACAGCTCAAGGCCGAGGTCGAGGGCCTGGACGCCGACGACGCGGAGCTGGGTGAGCGGCACGACGCCGCCAAGCGGGAGCTCGCCGGGGCACAGGCCGTGCACAGCGCGGCGCGGGAGGACGCCACCGCGGCGGAACGCAAGCGCGCTGCGGTGGCGGCCCGCCACGAGGCGCTGGCGCTCGGCCTGCGCCGCAAGGACGGCACGGGCGCGCTGCTCGACGCTCGGGACCGGCTGGCCGGGCTGCTCGGCCCGGCCGCCGAACTGCTGACGGTGGTACCGGGGTACGAGGTCGCGGTGGCGGCGGCCCTGGGCGCCGCGGCGGACGCGATCGCGGTGACGGACGCCGCCACGGCGGCCGACGCCATCAGGCTGCTGCGCAAGCAGGACGCGGGGCGCGCGGCGCTGCTGCTCGGTGCGGCGCCCGAGGCGGGTGACCTCGCCGCGGAGGACGGTTCCGGTGCCGGTCGGGGCCGGGAGCCCGCTGTCGTGGATCTGGTGAGCGGGCCCGCCGGGCTGATGGGCGCCGTGCGGAGGCTGGTGCGCGACATGGTGGTCGTCGGCACGCTGGAGGACGCCGAGGATCTGGTCGCGGCCCGGCCCGGAGTGATCGCCGTGACCGGTGAGGGCGATGTGCTGGGGGCGCACTTCGCGCACGGCGGTTCGGCCGGGGCGCCCAGCCTCCTCGAAGTACAGGCATCGGTCGACGAGGCCGCCGCCGAGCTGGCGGAGCTGGCCGTACGGTGCGACGAGCTCGCCGCCGCCCAGCAGCTCGCGGGGGAGCGGCGCCGCGACAGTGCGGCCCTCGTCGAGGAACTGGGGGAGCGCCGCCGTGCCGCCGAGCGCGAGAAGTCCGGGGTGGCGCAGCAGCTCGGCCGGCTCGCCGGGCAGGCCCGTGGCGCAGCCGGTGAGGCGGAGCGTACGACGGCTTCCGCGGCGCGCGCCCAGGAGGCGCTGGACCGGGCGGCCGAGGAAGCAGAGGAGCTTGCCGAACGGCTGCTGGTCGCCGAGGAGACCCCGGTCGAGGAGGAGCCCGACACCTCCGTGCGCGACCGGCTCGCCGCCGACGGGGCCAACGCCCGCCAGACCGAGATGGAGGCCCGCCTCCAGGCCCGTACCCACGAGGAACGGGTCAAGGCACTCGCCGGGCGCGCCGACTCCCTGGACCGCGGGGCCCGCGCCGAACGAGAGGCCCGCGCCCGCGCCGAACAGCGCCGTGCCCGGCTGAGGCACGAGGCGGAGGTCGCCTCCGCGGTGGCCTCCGGCGCCCGTCAACTGCTCGCGCACGTGGAGGTGTCCGTCGTACGGGCGGAGCAGGAGCGGGCGTCGGCCGAGGCCGCGAAGGCGGAGGGGGAACGGGGACTGGCGGCCGAGCGCGTCCGGGGCCGCGCGCTCAAGGACGAGCTGGACAAGCTGACCGACTCCGTCCACCGCGGTGAGGTGCTGGGCGCCGAGAAGCGGCTGCGGATCGAGCAGCTGGAGGCGAAGGCCCTGGAGGAACTGGGCGTGGAGCCGGCGGGGCTGGCCGCCGAGTACGGCCCCGGCCAGCTGGTGCCGCCGTCCCCCGCGGCCGAGGGCGAGGAGCTGCCCGACGATCCGGAGCATCCGCGCAACCGGCCGCAGCCCTTCGTGAGGGCCGAGCAGGAGAAGCGGCTCAAGGCCGCCGAACGGGCGTATCAGCAACTCGGGAAGGTGAATCCGCTCGCCCTGGAGGAGTTCTCCGCACTGGAGGAGCGGCACAACTTCCTCTCCGAGCAGCTTGAAGACCTGAAGAAGACCCGGGCCGATCTGATGCAGGTGATCAAGGAGGTCGACGAGCGGGTCGAGCAGGTGTTCACCGAGGCGTTCCGGGACACGGCCCGCGAGTTCGAGGGTGTCTTCTCGCGGCTCTTCCCCGGTGGCGAGGGACGGCTGATCCTGACTGATCCCGACAACATGCTGACGACGGGTCTCGACGTCGAAGCCCGTCCGCCGGGCAAGAAGGTCAAGCGGCTTTCCCTGCTATCGGGCGGTGAGCGGTCGCTGACGGCCGTGGCGCTGCTGGTCTCGATCTTCAAGGCCCGGCCCAGTCCGTTCTATGTGATGGACGAGGTCGAGGCGGCTCTCGACGACACGAACCTGCAGCGGCTGATCCGGCTCATGGAGGAGCTCCAGGAGAGCTCGCAGCTCATCGTGATCACGCACCAGAAGCGGACGATGGAGGTCGCCGACGCGCTGTACGGCGTCTCCATGCAGGGCGACGGGGTCTCCAAGGTGATCAGTCAGCGCCTCCGCTGACCTCTCTTGCTTCCTTTCCTGTCCTTTTACTCAATCGTCACGACTTCAACGCGCCTTTTGGGTGTTCCTGGGTAGATGTGGGTCTTCACTCTCCTTCACCCGACGTTTGACTTCGAGACTTGAACGCATAGTCTCTGCAACGTCGTTTTTACCTTCAAGTGGTGGCGCTGTGGAACTTGTGTGCCACTTGGGAGAGCTCGCCCCCCACGCCTGACGTAGCGGCCAGGCATCAGGAGTTCATGTGACCAGCACAGCGAACGGACCGGCGTCCGGGGCCCGAGCGGCCCACCCGGACCACCTCGGCCATGTCATCTTCATTACGGCAGCCGCCGCGATGGGCGGTTTCCTCTTCGGATACGACAGCTCGGTGATCAACGGCGCGGTGGAGGCGATCCGCGACCGGTACGACATCGGCTCCGGGACGCTCGCCCAGGTCATCGCCATCGCCCTGATCGGCTGTGCGATCGGCGCGGCGACGGCGGGACGTATCGCCGACCGGATCGGCCGCATCCGGTGCATGCAGATCTCCTCGGTGCTCTTCACCGTCAGTGCCGTCGGCTCCGCGCTCCCCTTCGCGCTCTGGGACCTGGCGATGTGGCGCATCATCGGTGGCTTCGCCATCGGTATGGCCTCCGTCATCGGCCCCGCGTACATCGCCGAGGTCTCGCCGCCCGCCTACCGCGGCCGGCTCGGCTCCTTCCAGCAGGCGGCCATCGTCATCGGCATCGCCGTCTCGCAGCTGGTCAACTACGGCATCCTCCAGATCGCCGACGGCGATCAGCGCGGTGAGATCGCGGGCATCGAAGCCTGGCAGTGGATGCTCGGCGTGATGGTCGTGCCCGCGGTCCTGTACGGGCTCCTCTCGTTCGCTATCCCCGAGTCGCCGCGCTTCCTGATCTCGGTCGGCAAGAAGGGCCGGGCCCGCGAGATCCTTGCCGAGGTCGAGGGCGAGCACATCGACCTCGACGCGCGGGTGGCCGAGATCGAGACCGCCATGCACCGTGAGCACAAGTCCACCTTCAAGGACCTGCTCGGCAGCCGCTTCGGGTTCCTGCCGATCGTCTGGGTGGGTATCGGCCTGTCGGTCTTCCAGCAGCTCGTCGGCATCAACGTGGCGTTCTACTACTCGGCGACGCTGTGGCAGTCCGTCGGTATCGACCCGACCGACTCGTTCTTCTTCTCGTTCACCACATCGATCATCAACATCATCGGCACGGTGATCGCGATGGTCCTGGTGGACCGGGTGGGCCGCAGGCCGCTCGCCCTGGTCGGCTCCTGCGGTATGGCGATCGCGCTGGCCTTCGAGGCCTGGGCGTTCTCCGCCGACCTGGTCGACGGCAAGCTGCCCAACACCGAGGGCGTCGTCGCGCTGGTCGCGGCCCATGTCTTCGTACTCTTCTTCGCCCTGTCGTGGGGCGTCGTGGTCTGGGTCTTCCTCGGCGAGATGTTCCCGAACCGGATCCGCGCCGCCGCACTCGGCGTCGCCGCCTCCGCGCAGTGGATCGCCAACTGGGCGATCACCGCGAGCTTCCCGAGCCTCGCCGACTGGAACCTCTCCGGCACCTACATCATCTACACGGTCTTTGCCGTGCTCTCGATCCCCTTCGTGCTCAAGTTCGTGAAGGAGACCAAGGGCAAGGCGTTGGAGGAGATGGGCTAATCCCCGCTGCCCCTCTTCTCGAACCTGGAACTGCCCCGGCTCAGCCCTGCTGAGCCGGGGCAGTTCCGCTTCCGGCCACCTCGCAGAACAGCCGCAGACTGTTCCACCCCTCCTCGACGGGCATCCCGCCGCACAGCGGATGCAGCACCAGGCTGTCGGCGTCGAGCTCCGCGCACTGCTGCGGTGTGAGCACCCGGTAGACGCCCTCGGCGCGCAGTTCCTCCACCGTCGTCGCCGTCGAGCGCACGGCCGAGCGGATGTCCTTGGACTGCCAGGAGGCGTACGTACGCGCCTCGTGCAGGAAGTGCTCGCCGTGGAGCGCCCAGGTCCGGTCCGGGTCCTCGGAGAGATGCAGCAGCGGCGTCCTCGCCGCCGGCATCATGCAGAAGCCCTCGGTCCCGTGCTCGGCGCGCTGCTCGTGGTAATACGCCTCCAGCTCCGGCAGATGCGCGCTGGGGAAGAACGGCAGCCCCAGCCGCGCCGCCCGCCGCGCCGCGGCCCGCGAGCTGCCGCCCACCAGGAGCATCGGACGGGGCCGGGTGTACGGGCGTGGGGTGACCCGGACCGTACGCCCCCGGTAGGGGAAAGGCTCTCCGGTCCACGCCAGCAGCAGGGTTTCCAGCAGCTCGTCCTGGAGCCTGCCGCGCCGGCCCCACTCGACCCCCGCCCGCTCGTACTCCTCGGGCCGGTAGCCGATGCCCGCCACCGTCACGAGCCGGCCTGCGCTCAGCAGGTCGAGCACCGCGATGTCCTCGGCCAGCCGCAGCGGGTCGTGCAGGGGGCCGATGATCGCCGAGACCGTGACCGCGATCCGCCGGGTCGCGCCGAAGACGGCGCCGGCGAAGACGAAGGGGGAGGGGAGCCAGGAGTTGCCGGCCCCGTGGTGCTCCTCGGTCTGCACGGTGTCGATGCCGTGCTCATCGGCGTACCGGGACATCTCCAGCGCCGCGCGGTAGCGGGCCGAGAGGGTGTCCGGGGTGGCGGCGGGATCGACGAGATTGAACCGGAGCACTGTGAACGCCATGACATGTCCCCTTCTCGGATCGGCCTGGCGAGGCGGGACGGTAGCTGACGTAGCGTCAGAAAAACAGGGGCAGGACGACCGGATCGCTCACCCGTCAGCGGCACCGGCGGGCGTTGAGCCGGGCGGCCTGGCGCGTCAGATGGTCGCGCTCGGCGAGGTTGGGCGCCTTGTCGGCCGCCTCGGCGTACAGCCGTGCCGCCGTCGCCAGGTCGCCGTCGCGCTCGTGGAGGTACGCCGCCACCGCGGTGTGGCGGGGCAGTGCGGCGTCCAGCGCCGCGAGCGCCGCAAGACCGGCGCGCGGTCCGTCGGCCTCCCCGACGGCGACCGCGCGGTTGAGCCGGACGACCGGGCTCCCGGTCAGGCGCCCGAGCTCGTCGTACCACTCGACGATCTGCACCCAGTCGGTCTCATCGGCGGTGGGCGCGTCGGCGTGGAGTGCCGCGATGGCGGCCTGGGCCTGGAACTCGCCCAGCCGGTCGCGGGCGAGGGCCGCCTGGAGGATCACGACGCCCTCGGCGATCAACGCGGTGTCCCACCTGCCGCGGTCCTGCTCGGCGAGCGGCACCAGGCTGCCGTCGGACGCGGTCCGGGCGGCACGCCGGGCGTGGTGGAGCAGCATGAGGGCGAGCAGCCCGGCCACCTCGGGGTGGCCGATGCGGGCCGCGAGCTGCCGGGTGAGCCGGATGGCCTCGGCGGCGAGGTCGACGTCGCCGGAGTAGCCCTCGTTGAAGACGAGGTAGAGGACGCGCAGCACGGTGGCGACATCGCCCGGCCGGTCGAAGCCCACGCCGGAGACGGTGCGCTTGGCCCGGCTGATGCGCTGCGCCATGGTCGCCTCGGGCACCAGATACGCCTCGGCGATCTGGCGGGTGGTCAGCCCGCCGACGGCACGCAGCGTGAGCGCGACCGCCGATGCCGGGGTCAGCGACGGGTGGGCGCACAGGAAGTAGAGCTGCAGCGTGTCGTCCACCGCGGGCGCCGGACCGGGCGCAGGCTCCTCCTCGACGCGGTCCTCACGCCGGCGGCGGGCGGAGTCGGCGCGCGTCGCGTCGAGGAACTTGCGCCAGGCCACGGTGACCAGCCAGCCCTTCGGATCCCGCGGAGGGCCGGCCGGCCAGACGCGGAACGCCTCCACGAGCGCGTCCTGTACGGCGTCCTCGGCCGCCGCGAAGTCGGCTCCGCGGCGGACGAGGACGGTGAGCACGTTCGGCGTGAGGCTCCTGAGCAGCGCCTCGTCCATCGGTGACGTCACTCCGTGATGGTGGGCTGCTCGCCGTAGAACGGACGCAGTTCCAGCCACTCGTGGATCGGCCTGCCGCCCGCCCCGGGGGCGGCCGAGAGTTCCCCGGCCAGCTCGACGGCGCGCTCGTAGCTGTCGACGTCGATGATCATCCAGCCGGCGATGAGGTCCTTCGTCTCCGCGAACGGTCCGTCGGTGACCGGCGGGCGCCCCTCACCGTCGTACCGGACCCACGCTCCCTCGGGGGCGAGCGCCTGACCGTCGACGAACTCGCCCGTCTTCTCCAGCCGGGCCGCGAAGTCGTTCATGTACTGCACATGAGCCGAGATCTCCTCCGGGCTCCACCGGTCCATGGGGACGTTGTTCACCGGAGCCGGGGCGCCGCGGTAGTGCTTCAGCAGCAGGTACTTGGACATCGTGGTTCTCCTCGGTGCTCGTGCGGCCCATTGTGGCCGCGTTCACTACGGGGACGGAGCCGGACGCGGGTTCTCGACATCGCCCTCCGAATTTTCTTTTACGGTTCGCACCTTCTGCGATTCGCCACCCTTCGTGGCCGATACTGGTCGGGTTATGGAACTCGCCGAAATCGTCATCCTTGCCGTAGTCATCGCCCTGGTCGCGGTCGGCCTGATCAGCGGGCTCGTGGTCAGCAGCCGCAAGAAGAAGCAGCTGCCGCCCTCGCCCCCGTCGAGCACGCCGACCATCACTTCTCCCGTCGAACCCCATGTCGGCGAGGAAGCCGAGGCGCCGCGCGACGAAGCGCGGCGCACCATCGAGGAGGCCGGACTCCCGGATACCGGGGAAGCCCCGGCCACCGCCGAACCGGAGGCGCCCGCCGCCCCCGCGATCGAAATCCCCGAGCCCACCGCGGGCCGTCTCGTACGGCTGCGCGCCCGGCTCGCCCGCTCACAGAACACCCTGGGCAAGGGCCTGCTCACGCTGCTGTCCCGGGACAACCTCGACGAGGACACCTGGGAGGAGATCGAGGACACCCTCCTCACCGCCGACGTCGGCGTCGCCCCCACCCAGGAACTCGTGGAGCGGCTCCGCGAACGTGTCCGCGTCCTCGGCACCCGTACCCCCGACGAGCTGCGCAAGCTGCTGCGCGAGGAGCTCATCGCTCTCCTCGGCACCGACTTCGACCGAGCGGTCAGGACAGAGGGCGGGGCCGAGACCCCCGGCGTCGTGATGGTCGTCGGTGTCAACGGCACCGGCAAGACCACCACCACCGGCAAGCTGGCCCGCGTGCTCGTCGCCGACGGCCGCAGCGTCGTGCTCGGCGCGGCCGACACCTTCCGTGCCGCCGCCGCCGACCAGCTCCAGACCTGGGGCGAGCGCGTCGGTGCCCGCACCGTCCGCGGACCCGAGGGCGGCGACCCCGCGTCGATCGCCTACGACGCCGTGAAGGAAGGTATCGCCGAGGGCGCCGATGTCGTGCTCATCGACACCGCGGGCCGTCTGCACACCAAGACCGGTCTGATGGACGAGCTCGGAAAGGTCAAGCGGGTCGTCGAGAAGCACGGACCGCTCGACGAGATCCTGCTCGTCCTGGACGCGACCACCGGACAGAACGGCCTGGTGCAGGCCCGCGTCTTCGCCGAGGTCGTCGACATCACCGGCATCGTCCTGACCAAGCTGGACGGCACCGCCAAGGGCGGCATCGTCATCGCCGTCCAGCGTGAGCTCGGCGTACCGGTGAAGCTGATCGGCCTCGGCGAGGGTCCGGACGATCTCGCCCCGTTCGAGCCCGAGGCTTTCGTGGACGCGCTGATCGGCGACTGACGTCTCCGCTGAGCCGTCGGCGTACGCGTGCGAGGGCCGTACAAGCCGTGTGCAGGCTCGTCCGGCCCTCGCGCATGTCCGGGCAGTGTGTCCGCTCTACGAGCGGTGGCAGCTGTACGCCAGCGTGCCCAGCAGCAGCCGCGCCTGCGGGGGAGTGCCCGCGGTGTCCGGCGCCGGCGGGCGCAGCCAGCGGACCGGCCCCAGGCCCCCCAGGTCGGACGGCGGAGCCGTGATGTGGCAGCCGGGACCCAGGGCCCGCAGATCGAGGTCCGCGTCGTCCCAGCCCATCCGGTAGAGCAGTTCGGGCAGTTCGGCCGCGGCGCCGGGGGCCACGAAGAACTGTGCCCGGCCGGTCGGGGTGGCTGCCACCGGACCGAGCGGCAGGCCCATCCGCTCAAGCCGCACCAGCGCGCGGCGCCCGGCCGCTTCGGCGACGTCGAGGATGTCGAAGGTGCGGCCCACGGGGAGCAGCATCGCGGCGCCGGGGACCTCGGCCCAGGCGCCGGCCGCGATATCGAGCGGGGCGCCCGCCGGGACCTCGCCTGCGAAGTCCAGCGGATGGGCGCCGGGGGCGGCGCAGGCCGCGTCCCCGCACGAGCAGGAGCCCGCGGAGGCCCGCGCACCCGGCGTCACCGCCCAGCCCCAGAGTCCTGTGTACTCGGCCACCGCTGTGCCCTCGGCCGTACGGCCGCGGCGCCGCGAGCCGGATCGCATCTCACGGATGCCGCCGATCGTGAAGCCCATGCCCCCTCCAACGGGTCCGACTCACCGGTGGTTACGACCCGGAGGCACTGATCCGTACTCCGCGTCGTCGTCGATCCGTCGTCGTACGGGTGCTGCCGGGGTGGTGCGCCATGTTCCGCGCGCCCCTGCGTGCTTCACTCCGCCCGCCGCTGATCGCCGCGTGTCAAGTGAATCGCGGGCGACGCCGGGCGGGTTCATTCGAAGGGGTGGCGAATGGTGGCGTTTCTGCAATGACCCTCGCGAGAGGGGTGATCGTAGGATTACCGTCGGTACACGAACCCTGGAAGTATGTGCACCCATGGGTATGCCGGAGGCAACCCGATTTCCTGTGCGAGGGTGTGCAACCTCCGTACGGACGGCACCGATGCACGGCATTCTGATAGAGGTTCGCGCGACAGGTTTCGGCGGGATGGGGGCGTTCCAGTGAGTGGCAGCGGCGCAGGCGAGACGAATGCCGGGAAGCGCCCCAACGGGCAATTGGGATCATGGTTCGTGCGCAGCGGCTGGTCGAAGGGCGAGCTCGCGCGACAGGTGAACCGGCGGGCGCGGCAGATGGGCGCCCATCACATCAGCACCGACACCTCCCGGGTGCGGCGCTGGCTCGACGGCGAACAGCCCCGCGAGCCGATCCCGCGCATCCTCTCCGAGCTCTTCTCGGAGCGCTTCGGCACCGTCGTCGCCATCGAGGACCTCGGGCTGCGCGCGGCACACCAGTCGCCCTCCGTGTCCGGAGTCGACCTGCCGTGGGCGGGCCCGCAGACCGTCGCCCTGCTGTCCGAGTTCTCCCGCAGCGACCTGATGCTCGCCCGGCGCGGCTTCCTCGGCTCCGCGCTCGCCCTCGCCGCGGGCCCGGCCCTGATCGAACCCATGCAGCGCTGGCTGGTGCCCGTCCCCGCCGGGGCGCCCGCCGAACCCGAATCACCGGCCGCGGCCCGCCGCCCGTCCCGGCTCTCGGGCCCCGAGCTGGACCTGCTGGAATCCACCACGGCGATGTTCCGCCAGTGGGACGCCCAGTGCGGCGGCGGACTGCGGCGCAAGGCGGTCGTCGGTCAACTACACGAGGTCACCGACCTGTTGCAGGAGCCGCAGCCCCAGGCCACCGCGACCCGGCTCTTCCGGTGCGCGGCCGAACTGGCCGAGCTCGCGGGCTGGATGAGCTACGACGTCGGTCTCCAGCCCACCGCCCAGAAGTACTTCGTCCTCGCCCTGCACGCCTCCAAGGAGGCCGGCGACAAGCCCCTCGGCTCGTACGTGCTCTCCAGCATGAGCCGCCAGATGATCCACCTCGGGCGGCCCGACGACGCCCTGGAACTCATCCACCTCGCGCAGTACGGCAGCCGGGACTGCGCCACCCCGCGCACCCAGGCCATGCTGTATGCGATGGAGGCCCGCGCCTACGCCAACATGGGCCAGCCCAGCAAGTGCAAGCGGGCGGTCCGGATGGCCGAGGACACCTTCCTCGACGCCGGGCTCGACGGTGAACCCGAGCCCGACTGGATCCGGTTCTTCTCCGAGGCCGAGCTCAACGGGGAGAACGCCCACTCCTACCGCGACCTGGCCTATGTCGCGGGCCGCAGCCCCACGTACGCCTCACTGGCCGAGCCCGTCATGGACAAGGCGGTCGAGCTCTTCGGCGAGGACGACGAGCACCAGCGGTCGTACGCGCTGAATCTCATCGGCATGGCCACCGTCCACCTGCTCAAGCGGGAGCCCGAGCAGTCCACCGTGCTCGCCACCCAGGCACTGAGAGTCGCCAGGAAGGTCCGCTCCGAGCGGGTCAACACCCGGCTCCGCAAGACCGTCGACACCGCGGCCAGGGACTTCGGAGACGTCTCCGATGTCGCCAGGCTCACCGAGCTGCTCCACGAGCAGCTGCCGGAGACCGCCGAAGCGGTCTGACCCGGCTCACCCGCCACCGGCCACGCCGACCATCCCGTACAGCCCGACTCGGCTCCCCCATTGCCAGGTCAACGGGTGGTTTTCGTGGCCGGTTCACGTCTCCGGCCGTTTCAACCGCACCGTATGCGGCGCAGGAGGCATGGTAGGCAGCGCAGCGCTTACGCCACTCCCGGTTCATTCGGACGTAACACACCGCGCCTCTTCGTCACTGCCGCGAAACACCGTGCAGCATCTGCGGAAACGGTGCTGGGCCAATCTCATGGCGCATAACCGGCCCGCACCTTTGCCCCAGTGGCCCCGCAATCTCGCCCGCACGAGGCCGCACCGACGACGAGGAGACGCCGATGCCCCCAGGCATCACGACGCTTGCCGCAGACGCCCCTGAGCTGTCTGCCGCCAACACCGGGTTCATGCTCATCTGCTCGGCTCTGGTGATGCTCATGACCCCGGCCCTGGCCTTCTTCTACGGAGGCATGGTCCGCGTCAAGAGCACCCTCAACATGCTGATGATGAGCTTCATCAGCCTCGGGATCGTCACGATCCTGTGGGTGCTCTACGGATTCAGCATGGCCTTCGGCGCCGACATCGGCTCGGTCGTCGGCTGGACCTCGGACTACGTCGGCCTCAGCGGGATCGGCGTCACCGAACTCTGGGACGGCTACACCATCCCGGTCTACGTCTTCGCCGTCTTCCAGCTGATGTTCGCCATCCTCACCCCGGCCCTGATCAGCGGCGCTCTCGCCGACCGGGTCAAGTTCACCTCCTGGGCCCTGTTCATCACGCTCTGGGTCACCGTCGTCTACTTCCCGGTCGCGCACTGGGTCTGGGGCGCGGGCGGCTGGCTCTTCGAGATGGGCGTCATCGACTTCGCCGGCGGTACGGCGGTCCACATCAACGCCGGTGCCGCGGCGCTCGGCGTGATCCTCGTCATCGGCAAGCGCGTCGGCTTCAAGAAGGACCCGATGCGTCCGCACAGCCTGCCGCTCGTGATGCTCGGTGCCGGTCTGCTCTGGTTCGGCTGGTTCGGCTTCAACGCCGGCTCGTGGCTGGGCAACGACGACGGCGTCGGCGCGGTCATGTTCGTCAACACGCAGGTCGCCACCGCCGCCGCGATGCTCGCCTGGCTCGGTTACGAGAAGGTCCGCCACGGCTCCTTCACCACGCTGGGCGCGGCATCCGGCGCCGTCGCGGGCCTCGTCGCCATCACCCCCTCGGGTGGTGCGGTCAGCCCGCTCGGTGCCATCGCGGTCGGTGCCATCGCCGGTGTGCTGTGCGCCATGGCGGTCGGCCTCAAGTACCGCTTCGGCTACGACGACTCCCTGGACGTCGTCGGCGTCCACCTCGTCGGCGGTGTCGCGGGCTCCCTGCTCGTCGGCCTCTTCGCCACCGGTGGTGTCCAGTCCGACGTCAAGGGCCTCTTCTACGGCGGCGGCCTCGACCAGCTCGGCAAGCAGGCCATCGGAGTCTTCGCGGTCCTGGCGTACTCTCTGGTCGTCTCCGCGGTCCTCGCCTTCGCCCTGGACAAGACGATCGGGATGCGCGTTCCCGAGGACAACGAGATCTCCGGGATCGACCAGGTCGAGCACGCCGAGACGGCGTACGACTTCAGTGGCGCCGGGGGCGGCACCTCCCCGCGCACCTCGGGACCCGACACGAAGGCAGCTCCGAAGAAGAAGGTGGACGCATGAAGCTCATCACCGCAGTCGTGAAGCCGCACCGGCTCGACGAGATCAAGGAGGCCCTCCAGGCCTTCGGCGTCCAGGGCCTGACGGTCACGGAGGCCAGCGGCTACGGGCGCCAGCGCGGCCACACCGAGGTCTACCGCGGTGCCGAGTACACCGTCGACCTCGTACCGAAGATCCGTATCGAGGTGCTCGTCGAGGACGAGGACGCCGAACAGCTCATCGACGTCGTCGTCAAGGCCGCCCGCACCGGCAAGATCGGTGACGGCAAGGTCTGGAGCGTGCCGGTCGAGACGGCGATCCGCGTACGGACCGGGGAACGCGGCCCCGACGCGCTCTGAGCGATCCGCACAACGAAAGGCAGCTGGGTGACGAGCACCGAAGTGACCACCGAATCCGAAGACTCGGGACCCAGCGGCTACGCGGCGGCCCGGCTGCGCCTCCTCCAGGAGAAGGCGCAGTCCGGGCCGCCGCGCCGTGCCGCCCTCGCGGCACTGACCGACGACTGGCTGAGCGCGCTCTTCACCACCGCGGCCCGGGAGACGGGCGTCCGGGGCGCCGCCCTCGTCGCCGTCGGCGGCTACGGCCGGGGCGAGCTCTCCCCGCGCAGCGACCTCGACCTCCTGCTCCTGCACGACGGCAGCGCCGACGCCGGAGCCATCGCCTCCCTCGCCGACCGTGTCTGGTATCCGGTCTGGGACCTCGGTCTCGCCCTCGACCACTCCGTACGCACCCCCGCCGAAGCCCGTAAGACGGCCGGCGAGGACCTCAAGGTCCAGCTCGGACTGCTCGACGCCCGGCCCGTCGCCGGAGACCTCGCCATCGCCGCCGGGCTGCGCACCGCGATCCTCGCCGACTGGCGCAACCAGGCACCCAAGCGCCTCCCGGCCCTCGACGAGCTGTGCCGCGAACGGGCCGAACGCATGGGCGAGCTCCAGTTCCTCCTGGAACCCGACCTCAAGGAGGCCCGCGGCGGTCTGCGCGACGCCACCGCCCTGCGCGCCGTCGCCGCGTCCTGGGTCGCCGACGCCCCGCGCGAAGGGCTCGCCGAAGCCCGCCGGATCCTCCTCGACACCCGCGACGCCCTCCACCTCACCACCGGCCGCGCCACCGACCGCCTCGCCCTCCAGGAGCAGGACCAGGTCGCCGCGGAACTGGGCCTCCTGGACGCCGACGCACTGCTCCGCCAGGTCTACGAGGCCGCCCGCACCGTCTCGTACGCCACCGACGTCACCTGGCGCGAGGTCAACCGGGTCCTGCGCGCCCGCTCCGTCCGGCCCCGGCTGCGCGCCATGCTGGGCGGCGGCAAGCAGGTCCCCGACCGCACCCCGCTCGCCGACGGCGTGGTGGAGGCGGACGGCGAGGTCGTGCTCGCCCGCACCGCACGCCCCGAGCGGGACCCCGTCCTCACCCTCCGGGCCGCCGCCGCCGCTGCCGAGTCGGGGCTGCCGCTCTCCCGCCATCTCGTACGTCACCTGGCGAGCGCCGCCCGCCCGCTGCCCGTGCCGTGGCCCGCCGAGGCACGCGAGGAACTGGTCACCCTCCTCGGGGCCGGCGAGGCCACCGTAGGAGTCTGGGAAGCGCTCGAAGCGGAAGGGATCATCACCCGGCTGCTGCCGGACTGGGAACGGGTCCACTGCCGCCCGCAGCGCAACCCCGTCCACACCTGGACCGTCGACCGCCACCTCGTCGAGGCGGCCGTACGCGCCGCCACGCTCACCCGCCGCGTCGGGCGCCCCGACCTGCTCCTGGTCGCCGCGCTGCTGCACGACATCGGCAAGGGCTGGCCCGGCGACCACTCCGTCGCCGGCGAGGTCATCGCCCGCGACATGGCGGGCCGCATCGGCTTCGACAAGCAGGACGTCGGCGTCATCGCCACCCTCGTACGCCACCATCTGCTGCTCATCGAGACCGCCACCCGGCGCGACCTCGACGACCCGGCGACCGTCCGTTCCGTCGCCACCGCGGTGGGCACCACCTCCACCCTGGAGCTCCTGCACGCCCTGACCGAGGCCGACGCCCTCGCGACCGGCCCCGCCGCCTGGAGCACCTGGCGCGCCTCGCTCGTCACCGACCTCGTCGGGCGCGTCGCCGCCGTGCTCGCCGGCGAGACCCCGCCGGAACCGGAACCGGCCGCGCCAGGCGCGGAACACGAACGCCTCGCCATCGAGGCCCTGCGCACCGGCGAACCCGTCCTCGCCCTGCACGCCCAGCACGAGACCCCGGCCGACGACGGCGAACCGGAACCCGTGGGCGTCGAACTCCTCATCGCCCTGCCCGACCGCCCCGGCGTCCTGCCGGCGGCGGCCGGAGTCCTCGCCCTGCACCGCCTCACGGTCCGCGCCGCCGATCTGCGCGCCGTCGAGCTCCCGACCGAGCTGGGCGAGAGCGCCGATCTGCTGCTGCTCAGCTGGCGCGTCGCCGCCGAGTACGGCTCGCTCCCGCAGGCCGCCCGGCTCCGCGCCGACCTCGTACGCGCCCTGGACGGCTCGCTGGACATCAGGGCCCGTCTCGCCGAACGCGAAGCCGCCTACCCCCGCAGGCGCGGGGTCAAGGCCCCGCCGCCCCGGGTGACCGTCGCCGCGGCGGGCTCCCAGGTCGCCACGGTGATCGAGGTACGCGCCCAGGACGCCCCGGGGCTGCTGCACCGGATCGGCCGGGCCCTGGAGCAGAGCGCCGTACGAGTGCGCAGCGCCCATGTCTCGACGCTCGGCGCGAACGCGGTGGACGCGTTCTATGTCACGGGACCGGACGGAGACCCGCTCTCCGACGAACGGGCGGCAGAGGTCGCCCAGGAGCTGGAGAAGGCCCTGGGCTGAGCCGTCCGGCCACGCCGACCCGGCCCCCGGCCTGTCCGGTCCGTCACGATAAACGGGCGAGGGCTTTGCGTTCTCCGGTGGCCGGATACCCTGGAGGGCGACTGACCTGCCCCGCCCCCGACCCTGAGGACCGACGAGCGCCGTGTTCGATACTCTCTCCGACCGCCTTGCCGCGACTTTCAAGAACCTCAGGGGCAAGGGCCGCTTGTCCGAGGCGGACATCGACGCCACGGCTCGCGAGATCCGTATCGCCCTGCTGGAAGCCGATGTCGCGCTCCCCGTCGTCCGTGCCTTCATCGCCAAGGTCAAGGAACGGGCCCGCGGCTCCGAGGTCTCCCAGGCCCTGAACCCGGCCCAGCAGGTCGTCAAGATCGTCAACGAGGAGCTTGTCGGCATCCTCGGTGGCGAGACCCGGCGTCTGCGGTTCGCCAAGACCGCGCCCACCGTGATCATGCTCGCGGGTCTCCAGGGTGCCGGTAAGACGACCCTCGCCGGAAAGCTCGGCCTCTGGCTCAAGGGCCAGGGCCACTCCCCGCTGCTCGTCGCCTGTGACCTCCAGCGCCCCAACGCCGTCACCCAGCTCAGCGTCGTCGCCGACCGTGCCGGTGTCGCGGTGTACGCGCCGGAGCCGGGCAACGGCGTCGGTGACCCGGTCCAGGTCGCCAAGGACTCGATCGAGTTCGCGAAGACCAAGGTCCACGACATCGTCATCGTCGACACCGCGGGCCGCCTCGGTATCGACCAGGAGCTGATGCAGCAGGCCGCGGACATCCGCGACGCCGTCAGCCCCGACGAGATCCTCTTCGTCGTCGACGCGATGATCGGCCAGGACGCGGTCAACACCGCCGAGGCCTTCCGCGACGGCGTCGGCTTCGACGGCGTGGTCCTCTCCAAGCTCGACGGTGACGCCCGTGGTGGCGCCGCCCTGTCGATCGCCCATGTCACGGGCAAGCAGGTCATGTTCGCGTCGAACGGCGAGAAGCTCGAGGACTTCGACGCCTTCCACCCGGACCGGATGGCCTCCCGCATTCTCGACATGGGTGACCTGCTCACCCTGATCGAGCAGGCGGAGAAGACCTTCAGCCAGGAAGAGGCCGCTCAAATGGCCTCCAAGCTGGCGTCGAGCAAGGGCAAGGACTTCACGCTCGACGACTTCCTGGCGCAGATGGAGCAGGTCAGGAAGATGGGCTCCATCTCCAAGCTGCTCGGGATGCTGCCCGGCATGGGGCAGATCAAGGACCAGATCAACAACATCGACGAGCGCGACGTGGACCGCACGGCCGCGATCATCAAGTCGATGACCCCGAAGGAACGTCAGGAGCCGACCCTCATCAACGGCTCGCGCCGTGCCCGTATCGCCAAGGGCTCCGGTGTCGAGGTCTCCGCCGTGAAGAACCTGGTGGAGCGGTTCTTCGAGGCCCGCAAGATGATGTCGAAGATGGCCCAGGGCGGCGGCATGCCCGGGATGCCGGGGATGCCGGGCATGGGTGGCGGCCCCGGCCGTCAGAAGAAGCAGGTCAAGCAGGCCAAGGGCAAGCGCAAGAGCGGTAACCCGATGAAGCGCAAGGCCGAGGAGCAGGCCGAGGCGGCCCGCCGTGAGCAGGCTGCGCAGGGCGGCGCGCTGGGTCTGCCGGCCCAGGAGGACAAGAACTTCGAGCTGCCGGACGAGTTCAAGAAGTTCATGGGCTGATCGCCTCACGAACATGCGTAAGGGGCGCCCTCCATCGGAGGGCGCCCCTTACGCGTGGGATCAGGACACGCACACCAGGTAGCGGAACACGTTGGGCATCCACACCGTGCCGTCCGGACGCCGGTGCGGATGCAGAGCCTCCGCGACCTCCTTCTCGACCTGGGACCGGTCCGTCGCCCGTACGGCGGAGTCGAAGAGCCCGGTCGACAGCAGGCCGCGCACCGCACTGTCCATATCGGCGTATCCGAACGGGCAGGACACCCGGCCCGAACCGTCCGGCTTCAGCCCGGCCCGCGCCGCCACGTCCTCCAGGTCGTCGCGACGGGCCGCCCGCAGACCGGCCGGCCGCGGGGCGCGGGCCGACTCCGCGAGCCGGGCAGCCACCCCCAGCACCGGCGCGGTGGAACACCGCTCGGGCGGCCCCCAGCCGGCCAGGACCACGGTGGCGCCCCGGACGGCCAGCGGCACGGCCGATTCCAGCGCGGGCGAGAGCCCTTCGGAATCACCGGTGACACAGCCGATCGGGTTGAACGCGGTCACGAGGTTGTACGGGGCTGCGCCCGCCGCGTCCACGGCCGAAGGACCGCCGGCGAAGAGCCTCGGCTGCTCCGTCGCGGACCGCTCGGGACCGCTTTCCCACCCCGCGTCTGGCAGGAGGCGCTCGCGGGCCAGTGCGAGCCGTTCACGGTCGGTGTCGACGCCGGTGACGTGCGCGCCGCGGGCGGCGGCGATCAGCAGCGCGAGTCCGGAACCGCAGCCGATGGAGAGCATCCGCGTGGCGGCCCCGACTTCGAGCCGCTGGTACACGGCTTCGTACAGCGGTGCCAGCATCCGCTCCTGGATCTCTGCCCAGTCGCGGGCACGGGTGCCGGCGTCCACCGGGGCGGACGAGTCCGCATACCTGTGGTGCCGGACGAGCGTTGGTGTCATGAAAAGCGCCCCAATCCGCCAAGAGGTCGGTCGTGCCCGAGTGGACGGCCCCCCATGTGCGTACGCCCGCAGTCCCCCCGTATGTCAGAGAACTCCGCTTCCGCGGTCTCGTCCAGGGGTTGAATGGCAATGCTTGTGAGCCCCGGTCGCGCGCCCCCGCCGACCAGCGGCTTCGGCGGACGGATCCACACGACTTCGGGCCCTGCGGGCTCCTGCTCTTCTGACCCCAGTCTTACCCGACACGCGACTCCGAGCACGTCGAGCACCTCACGCCCCATGAGCACCGGGGAACCGGCCTGGCCGGGCCGGTGCCCGGGGCGTACGGAACGCCGGGTACTGTCGCGACTACGTGCCGGGCGTACGAGGCGCTACGTACCGGCTTGGTGCGAGCTGCGAGACTTCTCCGCAGATCTGCGCACCCGCCCTCGTCCGGACGCATCAACGGCAACTGACTGGTACGTGCAAATTATTTGGGATGCCCCGGAATAGGAACACCGGGGCACTCAGGCTCGTTGTCACGACGTGAGCACGACACCACCTGTACTTGCCGCAGAGCTGGCACAGGCGTGGGCCGATATTCAGCGGTACCACCCCGAGCTGCCCGATCTTGCCGCGCCCGAGTCCCTGATCGGAGAGTCGTCGTCCGCCTGTGGCGCCGAGCTCTCCTTCGAGCGACTGCTGCATGAGGCAGTCCACGGCATCGCCGCCGCGCGAGGTGTCCGGGACACCTCGCGCGCCGGCCGCTACCACAACCGACGATTCCTCGCGATCGCCGAGGAGATGGGCCTCGATCATGCCGAGGAACCCCATCCCAGCAGCGGATTCTCGCTGGTCACCCTGAACGCGGAGGCCAAGCGGAGGTACCGGCCGACCATCGAACGGCTGCAGCGTGCGCTCAAGGCGCACACCGTCGCCACGGCCGCCGACACCAAGCGTTCCTTCCGCGGTCCGGCCGCGCGGCACGGGTCCTCCGGGGGCGGTGTGCGGGTCAAGGCCGTCTGCGACTGCGGCCGCAATGTGCGCGTGGTCCCCTCGGTCCTCGCGCAGGCCCCCATCGTCTGCGGCGGCTGCGGAAAGCCGTTCCGGATTCCGGAAGCGGCGGTCGCGGTGGGGTGACCCGATGCGGTGTGGCACAATGGACAGCTGTACTCGACAGTCGCATAGGACCCCTCTCTCCTCCGACTGACGCGTCCGTCGGGCACGCGAGTACCGCAACCCCACGTGGCATCTTCGCTGTGCCCAACCACGTCAAGAGCAGGAGACACCACTTCCGTGGCAGTCAAGATCAAGCTGAAGCGTCTGGGCAAGATCCGTTCGCCTCACTACCGCATCGTCGTCGCCGACTCCCGTACCCGCCGTGATGGCCGGGCCATCGAGGAGATCGGCCTGTACCACCCGGTGCAGAACCCCTCGCGCATCGAGGTCAACGCAGAGCGCGCGCAGTACTGGCTTTCTGTCGGCGCCCAGCCGACCGAGCCGGTCCTCGCGATCCTGAAGCTCACCGGTGACTGGCAGGCCCACAAGGGTCTCCCGGCCCCGGCGCCGCTTCTGCAGCCGGAGCCCAAGGCTGACAAGCGCGCCCTGTTCGAGGCTCTCACCACGGACGGCGACGAGGCCAAGGGTGAGGCCATCACCCAGAAGGCCAAGAAGGCCGACAAGAAGGCGGACGAGTCGGCTGACGCTGCCGCGTCCACCGAGTCGACCGAGGCCTGAGCATGCTCGAGGAGGCTCTCGAGCACCTCGTGAAGGGCATCGTCGACAATCCCGACGATGTGCAGGTCGCCTCGCGCGACCTGCGCCGTGGACGCGTGCTGGAGGTCCGGGTTCACCCGGACGATCTCGGCAAGGTGATCGGCCGTAACGGCCGCACCGCTCGCGCTCTGCGTACCGTCGTGGGTGCCATCGGCGGCCGTGGTATCCGCGTCGACCTCGTCGACGTGGATCAGGTTCGCTGAAAGAGTTGAACACCGGCCAGGGCCGGGGAGGGCTTTCGAGCCGTCCCCGGCCTTTGTCGTCCGTAGACGATCATCAGTCGTCCGTAAACGATCACCAGGAGAAGTAGCGTGCAGTTGGTAGTCGCACGGATCGGCCGTGCCCACGGCATCAAGGGCGAGGTCACCGTCGAGGTACGCACGGACGAGCCCGAGGTGCGGCTCGGCCCCGGTGCCGTCCTGGCCACCGAGCCCGCCGAGACGGGACCGCTGACGATCGAGACCGGCAGGGTCCACAGCGGAAGGCTGCTGCTCCGTTTCGAGGGCGTACGGGACCGTACGGGCGCCGAGGCCCTCCGTAACACCCTGCTGATCGCCGAGGTGGACCCGGACGAGCTTCCTGAGGACCCCGAGGAGTTCTACGACCACCAGCTCATGGACCTCGACGTGGTCCTCGCGGACGGCACGGAGATCGGCCGGATCACCGAGATCACCCACCTGCCGTCCCAGGACCTGTTCATCGTGGAGCGCCCTGACGGCAGCGAGGTGATGATCCCCTTCGTCGAGGAGATCGTCAGCGAGATCGACCTGGAGGAGCAGCGCGCGGTCATCACCCCGCCGCCGGGTCTGATCGACGAGAACGAGGCTGTGATCGCCACGTCGCGTGACGAGGAAGGCGAGGACGGCGAGGAGGGCGACGAGTCCGCCCCGTCCGGGGACGCGGCCCGATGAGACTCGACGTCGTCACGATCTTCCCCGAGTACCTGGAGCCGCTGAACGTCTCCCTCGTCGGCAAGGCCCGTGCCCGCGGCCGGCTCGATGTGCACGTCCACGACCTGCGGGAATGGACCTACGACCGGCACAACACGGTCGACGACACCCCGTACGGCGGCGGCCCGGGCATGGTCATGAAGACCGGCCCCTGGGGCGACTGCCTGGACGAGACGCTGGCCGGCGGCTACGAGGCCGGGGCGCACTCGCCGGTGATCGTGGTGCCCACGCCCAGTGGCCGGCCCTTCACCCAGGAACTGGCCGTCGAGCTCTCCGAGCGGCCGTGGCTCATCTTCACGCCCGCCAGGTACGAGGGCATCGACCGCCGGGTGATGGACGAGTACGCCACCCGGATGCCGGTCATCGAGGTGTCCATCGGGGACTACGTCCTGGCCGGCGGGGAAGCCGCCGTACTGGTCATCACGGAGGCCGTGGCGCGGCTGCTGCCGGGTGTGCTCGGCAACGCCGAATCGCACCGCGACGACTCCTTCGCGCCGGGTGCCATGGCCAATCTGCTGGAGGGCCCGGTCTACACCAAGCCGCCCGAGTGGCGCGGCCGTGGCATTCCGGAGGTCCTCCTCAGCGGTCACCACGGCAGGATCGCGCGCTGGCGCCGGGACGAGGCCTTCCGTCGCACCGCCCTCAACAGGCCGGATCTGATTGAGCGTTGCGAGGCATCGGGCTTCGACAAGAAGGACCGGGAGATGCTTTCCATCCTCGGCTGGTCCCCCGAGCCCGGCGGCCGATTTTGGCGCAGGCCCGAGACCGTGGAAGAATGACGCTGCTGTACGTCCGGTGTGCGCCCCTGCCACAGGGGGAACGACGCCCGCCCGACGCGATCAGCACCCCGAACCTTCTCACTATCTCCCGTCGATGACCTGTGGCATCGGCGAAGAAAGCAGACAAAATGTCTTCTCTGCTCGATGGCGTCAACGCCGCCTCGCTGCGCACCGACCTTCCGGCGTTCCGCGCCGGTGACACCGTCAACGTCCACGTACGCGTGATCGAGGGCAACCGCTCCCGTATCCAGCAGTTCAAGGGTGTTGTCATCCGTCGCCAGGGCGCGGGCATCAGCGAGACCTTCACGGTCCGCAAGGTCTCCTTCAGCGTCGGCGTCGAGCGCACCTTCCCGGTGCACAGCCCGATCTTCGAGAAGATCGAGCTCGTCACCCGCGGTGACGTCCGTCGCGCCAAGCTGTACTTCCTCCGTGAGCTCCGCGGCAAGGCCGCGAAGATCAAGGAGAAGCGCGACCGCTGAACCGACTCCGACGTCCACAGCGCGGCCGGATAAGCTTCGGCCCCGATGGACACGGAAACACAGCACACGGAGCGCGATCGCTCCTCCGGACCCACAGAAGGGCCGGAGGAGGGGTCGCGCTTCTCGCGCATCCCGGGCCGGGTCTCCACCGCGATGTCCTGGAGGCGGTCCGCCTCCCTGAGTGTCGCCCTCACGGTGGTGCTGCTGCTGTTCAGCAACTTCGTGGTGCAGCCCTTCCTGATCCCCAGCGGTTCGATGGAGTCCACGCTCCAGGTCGGGGACCGGGTTCTCGTCAACAAACTGGCGTACCGTTTCGGCTCCGAGCCTCAGCGCGGCGACGTGGTGGTCTTCGACGGCACGGGCTCCTTCGTGCAGGAGACGACCGGGGGCCACCCCCTCACCTCGCTGCTGCACGGTGCCGCGGCGTCCCTCGGTCTTGCCGAACCCGCCGAGACCGACTTCGTGAAGCGGGTGGTGGGCGTGGGCGGCGATCGCGTGGTCTGCTGCGACCGACAGGGGAGGCTCGCGGTGAACGGCCGGTCCGTGGACGAGGAGTACCTCTACCGGGGCGACGAACCCTCCGCCGTGGCGTTCGACATCGTCGTACCCGAGGGCACCCTGTGGATGATGGGCGACCACCGCAGCAACTCGCGCGACTCCCGGGAGCACCTGGGGCAGCCCGGGGGCGGCATGGTCCCCGTCGACATGGTGATCGGGCGGGTCGACTGGCTCGGCTGGCCGCCCGCCAGGCTGGGCTCCGTGCCCGGCACCGGCGCCTTCGACGGCGTACGGGCACCGGGCGGAGCCCATGGGTAACCGCGGGCGCCCACGCGGAGCGTCGGACCAGGAGGTCCCGCTGCCGACCGGGACCAGGCCCACCGCTCGCCGCTCGCTGCCGACCCGTGCGGAGCGCCGCAGACTGGCCCGCAAGGTCAAGCGGCGCCGGCGCAGGTCCGCGGTGAAGGAGATACCCCTCCTCATCCTGGTGGCGCTGCTGATCGCACTGGTTCTCAAGACTTTTCTGGTCCAGGCATTCGTGATTCCGTCCGGATCGATGGAACAGACCATCCGGATCGGCGACCGGGTGCTGGTGGACAAGCTCACGCCGTGGTTCGGCTCGAAGCCGGAACGCGGCGACGTCGTCGTCTTCAAGGACCCGGGCGGCTGGCTCCCGCCGGAGCAGGCGCAGGAGAAGGACCCGCCCGTCGGCATCAAGCAGGCCGAGGAACTGCTCACCTTCATCGGGCTGCTGCCGTCCGACGACGAGCAGGATCTCATCAAGCGGGTGGTGGCCGTCGGGGGTGACACCGTCAAGTGCTGCGGCGAGGACGGCCGGGTCACGGTCAACGGCGTACCGCTCAATGAGCAGTACATCCATCCCGCCGACAAGCCGTCGACTCTCAAATTCGAGGTAAAGGTTCCGGCGGGCCGCATCTTCGTGATGGGTGACCACCGGTCCAACTCCGCCGACTCACGTTTCCATCTCGACGAGCCGGAGAAAGGCACGGTTTCCGAGGACCAGGTCGTGGGACGGGCCGTCGTGATCGCCTGGCCCTTCGGCCACTGGCGCACGCTGGAGGAACGGGATACGTACGCCTCGGTCCCGGCCGCGGGCGCGGGGACGGCGGCCGGGCCCGGCCCGTCGAATAGTGTGTCCTCCCAGGATCGATATGGAATGGTCCGGCTCCCGACCCCTGCGGAACTCCCGCTCGTTATGGGAGTGGTGGGCCTGCACCGACTAGGGCGCGGGCGGTGGCACGGATTGAGGAGTGGATGTGGGGGATTTGGCGGTCGGCGCACGATCCGGACACGACGAACCCGAGGACCGGCCTTCGAGTGCCGGGTCTCAGGAAGAGGCGTCGGTGGACCGGACGGAGAGTGACGGCGACTCCCCGGACAGCGGTGGCAGTGCTCCGAAGAAGCAGCGTTCCTTCTGGAAGGAGCTGCCGCTCCTCATCGGTATCGCGCTGATTCTCGCGCTGCTGATCAAGACGTTCCTGGTACAGGCGTTCTCGATCCCCTCCGACTCCATGCAGAACACACTTCAGCGGGGCGACCGGGTGCTGGTCGACAAGCTGACCCCGTGGTTCGGCTCGGAGCCGGAGCGCGGCGAGGTCGTGGTCTTCCACGACCCGGGCGGCTGGCTCGAGGACACCGTGACGCCCGAGCCCAATGTGGTGCAGAAGTTCCTCAGCTTCATCGGACTGATGCCGTCCGCCGAGGAGAAGGACCTGATCAAGCGGGTCATCGCGATCGGCGGCGACACGGTGGAGTGCAAGAAGAACGGGCCCGTGACCGTCAACGGGAAGGCCCTGGACGAGAAGTCGTTCATCTTCCCCGGGGACACCCCCTGCAATGACGAGCCGTTCGGGCCGATCAATGTGCCCGAGGGCCGTATCTGGGTGATGGGCGACCACCGCAGCAACTCGCTGGACTCCCGCTACCACCAGGAGCTGCCCGGTCAGGGCACGGTCTCCACGGACGAGGTCGTCGGCAGGGCCGTTGTCGTGGCCTGGCCGCTCAACCGCTGGGCGACGCTGCCGGTCCCCGGCACCTTCGACCAGTCCGGGCTGAACGCGGCTGCGGCGATGGCGCCGGGCGCACTGGGTGTAGCCGGAGCGCTGCCCCTCGTGTTGTGGCGCCGCCGGAGGCTGACCAGCGGGCGTACCGCCGGGTAGGGTGCCGACTCGGATCAGCGATTGTCGATCTCCGATGGGGGAGCGCTGGGATGAGCGGAACAGGACGAACGGGTGACGGCCACGGCCGGCTCGGCAACGCGTTGTCGAGCCTGGCCGTGGCCGTCGGCTGTGTGCTCTTCCTCGGCGGGTTCGCCTGGGGAGCGGTGGTGTACAAGCCGTACACGGTGCCGACGGGGTCCATGACCCCGACGGTCGCCGTCGGGGACCGGGTGCTCGCGGAGCGGGTGGACGGCGCCGATGTGCGGCGCGGGGACGTCGTGGTCTTCACCGATTCGGTGTGGGGCAACCAGCCGATGGTGAAGAGGGTGGTCGGTGTCGGCGGCGACAAGGTCGCCTGCTGCGACGCCGAAGGACGGCTCACCATCAACGGCGAGCCCGTCGAGGAACCGTATCTGCAGTCGCAGTCGCAGGCCGGAGGCCAGTCGGGTGCGCCGGCCACCCCGCAGGACTTCACGGCAGAGGTCCCCGAGGGCAAGCTCTTCCTCCTGGGCGACGAGCGCAACACCTCACTGGACTCCAGGGTCCACCTGGAGGACCCCGGGCAGGGATCGGTGCCGCTCAGTGCCGTGCAGGCCCGCCTGGACGCTGTCGCCTGGCCCTCGCAGAGCATGATCGAACGGCCGGAGAGCTTCGCGGCGCTGCCCGGCGGGATCTCCACCGGCGGACCGCTGCCTCTCCAGCTCGGCGCCGTGGTGGTGGGCATGCTCCTCATCCTGGGCGGCTCCGCGTACAGCACGATCGCGGCACGCGTCTCACGCGGCAGCCGTACGGCGGGGCCCGCGGATGCCCGCTGAGCCGCGGAAGGTCGCCCGGGTGGTGCTCCTCGACCCCGACGACCGCATCCTGCTCCTGCACGGATTCGAACCCGACGATCCGGCGGTGACCTGGTGGTTCACCCCGGGCGGCGGCGTGGAGGGCGAGGAGACCCGGGAAGAGGCCGCGCTGCGCGAGCTCTTCGAGGAAACCGGCATCGCCGACGTGGAACTCGGCCCTGTGCTCTGGAAGCGGATCTGCTCGTTTCCCTTCGACGGGCGGCGCTGGGACCAGGACGAGTGGTACTTCCTGGCCCGAACGACGCAGACCGTCACTGCCCCTGCGGGCCTCACCGACCTGGAGCGCCGGAGCATCGCTGGTTCGAGGTGGTGGACTTCCGCCGAACTGCTCGCGGCGCGTGAGACGGTGTACCCGACCAGACTCGGCGAGCTGCTGCGCACGCTGCTCACCGAGGGTCCCCCACGTGATCCGCTGGCTCTGGACCCCGAAATCGTCTAATCGACCGGGGCCGGGAGAGGCTGACGCACAATAGGGGGACGCACGGCTGAAGGGGAACATGCCATGAGCGCCGAGGACCTCGAGAAGTACGAGACCGAGATGGAGCTGAAGCTCTACCGGGAGTACCGCGATGTCGTCGGTCTGTTCAAATATGTGATCGAGACCGAACGGCGCTTCTACCTCACCAACGACTACGAGATGCAGGTGCACTCGGTTCAGGGTGAGGTCTTTTTCGAGGTGTCCATGGCGGACGCCTGGGTCTGGGACATGTACCGGCCCGCCCGGTTCGTCAAGCAGGTCCGTGTTCTGACCTTCAAGGACGTCAACATCGAGGAGCTCAACAAGAGCGATCTCGAACTTCCGGGTGGCTGAGTTATCCACAATCGCTGAGTTATCCACCAAGATCCACCAGTTCCGGCCCGACGCGGCAGAGTCGGTGCCGGAGGTGGTGCCGAATGAACGCACGGGGGGCACTCGGGCGGTACGGCGAGGATCTGGCAGCTCGGCTGCTGACCGACGAGGGCATGGCGGTACTGGCACGCAATTGGCGGTGCCGTGCCGGAGAGATCGACATCGTCGCAGGTGACGGCGATGCGTTGGTCATCTGTGAGGTCAAGACCCGCAGGGCGGGAGCCTTCGAGCACCCGATGGCGGCCGTCACACCGGCCAAGGCCGAGCGGCTGCGGAGGCTCGCCGGGATCTGGCTCGACCGGCACGGCGGACCGCCGTCCGGCGGGGTCCGGATCGATCTGGTCGGAGTGATCCTGCCCCGGCGTGGAGCTCCCGTCGCCGAGCATGTGCGGGGGGTGGCCTGATGGGGTTCGCGCGTGCGTGTTCGGTGGCGCTGGTCGGCGTCGAGGGCGTGGTGGTGGAGGTCCAGGCGGACCTGGAGCCGGGGGTGGCGGCGTTCACTCTGGTGGGTCTGCCGGACAAGAGCCTGGTGGAGAGCAAGGACCGGGTCAGGGCCGCGGTGGTCAACTCGGGAGCCGAGTGGCCGCAGAAGAAGCTCACGGTGGGTCTCTCCCCGGCCTCGGTGCCCAAAAGTGGCAGCGGTTTCGATCTCGCTGTCGCCTGTGCGGTGCTCGGTGCGGCGGAACGCATCGACCCGGCGGCCATCGCCGATGTGGTGATGATCGGTGAGCTGGGCCTGGACGGCCGGGTCCGTCCGGTGCGCGGGGTGCTCCCCGCCGTGCTCGCCGCGGCGGAAGCGGGCTATCGCCAGGTGGTCGTCCCCGAACAGACCGCCGGGGAAGCGGCGCTCGTACCGGGGATCTCGGTCCTCGGTGTACGGAGCCTGCGGCAGCTGATCGCCGTGCTCGCGGACGAGCCGGTACCCGAGGAACCGGTCGCGGCCCAGGGGCGCCCCGACAGCATGCTGGCAGGGCTGATGGTGCCCGGAGCGGGTGTGGGCACGGGACTTGCCCCGTTCGCGGTGCAGGGCAGCGACGGACACCGGCCCGACCTCGCGGACGTGGCAGGCCAGCAGAGGCCGCGCAAGGCTCTTGAGGTGGCCGCGGCCGGAGGCCATCATCTGCTGCTCTCGGGACCACCGGGCGCCGGAAAGACCATGCTGGCGGAACGGCTCTCGGCGATCCTGCCGCCGCTGACCCGTCAGGAATCCCTCGAAGTGACCGCCGTGCACTCGGTGGCGGGCATCCTCCCACCGGGCGAACCCCTGGTCACCAGGGCGCCCTACTGCGCACCGCACCACTCGGCGACGATGCAGTCGCTGGTGGGCGGCGGCAATGGGCTGCCGAGGCCCGGAGCGGTCTCGCTGGCTCACAGAGGTGTGCTTTTTCTTGACGAGGCACCAGAATTCTCCGGTCGCGCACTCGACGCGCTGCGCCAGCCGCTGGAGTCCGGACATGTGGTGGTCGCCCGCGCGGCCGGAGTGGTGCGGCTGCCCGCCCGGTTCCTGATGGTGCTGGCGGCCAATCCGTGTCCCTGTGGCCGGCACACCCTCAGTGGTGCGGGCTGCGAATGCCCGCCCTCCATGATCCGGCGCTACCAGTCGAGGCTTTCCGGGCCCCTGCTCGACCGGGTCGATCTGAGGGTCGAGGTGGAGCCCGTCAACCGGGCGGACCTCATGGGGCGCGGCGGGCGGGGTGAGACGACCGCCGAGGTCGCCGCCCGGGTGCGTGAGGCGAGGCAGCGGGCTGCCGAGCGGCTCGCGGGCACTCCCTGGACCACCAACAGCGAGGTGCCGGGCCATGAGCTGCGGACCCGGCTGCTCGCCGCCCCGGGCGCTCTGGCCGCGGCCGAGCGCGACATGGAGCGGGGAATTCTCACGGCCCGGGGGCTGGACCGGGTGCTGAGGGTGGCATGGACGGTCGCGGACCTCCGGGCCGCCGACCGCCCGGATGCCTCGGACATCGCGGTCGCCCTGGAGCTGCGGACGGGCATTCAGCGAGGCGTGCCGATGGGGGCCGGAGCATCGTGAACCGGCTGATGGAGGGCGGCGGAGAAGCGGGGCGGGGGCGGGCCGGGGTGCCGGTGGGAGGTGCCCGGCGGTACGTCGAGTGCGGTGAGCGGACCGGTTGCGGTGACCGGGAGCGGCTGGCGCGGGCGGCCCTGACGCGGATTCTCGAACCGGGCGACGAGCGGGCCGGGCGGTGGCTGCGGGAGGCCGGTCCCGTCGAGCTGGTCCGGTGCCTCACCGTCGCGGACGGCTCGGCGGCGGAGCTGCCCGGGATGACGGCGGTGCGGCTCGGCGGCTACCGCTTACGGGCGGCGGCGGCCGAACCCGAGCGGGATCTGGCGGCGGTGGCCGGGGTCGGCGGGCGCTTCGTCTGCCCCGGTGACCAGGAGTGGCCGACCCAGCTCGACGACCTGGGCGATGCCCGGCCGGTCGGTCTGTGGGTGCGGGGGCGGCCTGACCTGCGCCTGTGGGCCCTGCGCTCGGTGGCGGTCGTCGGCGCCCGGGCCTGCACACCGTATGGGGCGCATATGGCCGGGAGTCTCGGCTCCGGGCTCGCTGAGCGCGGCTGGGTGGTGGTCTCCGGCGCCGCGTTCGGTGTCGACGGGGCGGCGCACCGTGGGGCCCTGGCCGTGGGCGGCGCGACGATGGCGGTGCTCGCCTGCGGGGTGGACGTCGCCTACCCGCGGGGTCACGCCGAATTGATCGGACGCATGGCCGAACAGGGCCTGATCATGGGTGAGTTGCCGCCGGGTGAGCATCCGACGCGCAGCCGGTTCGTGCTCCGTAACCGGGTGATCGCCGCGCTGACCAGAGGGACGGTCGTGGTCGAGGCCGAATACCGCAGCGGCTCACTGGTCACCGCCCGCAGCGCGCAGCGGCTCGGCCGCTTCACGATAGGGGTACCGGGACCGGCGACCAGCGGTTTGTCGGCAGGAGTCCACGAACTGCTGCGCGGTGAGGGCGTCCTGGTGACCGATGCGGCCGAAGTGGCCGAGCTGGTCGGGGACATCGGCGACCTGGCCCCCGCCAGACGCGGTGCGGTGCTCCCCAGGGACCTGCTCGACGCCGTGACCGCACGGGTTCTGGAGGCGCTCCCGTACCGGGGCGCCGTCGGCGGCCGGGAGGTTGCGCGTACCGCCGGTATCACCGTCGACGAGGCCCTCGGCCGACTGTACGAACTGCACTCACTGGGGTTCGTCGAACGCCAAGGCGACGGATGGCGGTTGACGCCGAGGCCGACTTGCAACGAGGACGCGCGGCGAGGCGGTACTTGACCTGGAGCATTCGGGTGAAAAGGTGAAGCCGATGACCTCGGCGGCTCTCTCGGTGATGCCTCCGGGGCCGGCGCACGCCGCGACGGCCCCGGATACCAGTCATGGCCGGCGACGCGGGCGATGGGGCAGAATCGCCCGGTGTCGGTCCCCGGTCCTGCGCGCACCGCGACACGTCGGTCACGCTACGCTCACAAGGATTCCGCCCCAGACAGAAGTTCCCCAGCACTTCACAGCAGAACGGCTCAAGGCACCACATGCCCCAGCACACCTCCGGGTCTGACCGCGCGGCAGTACCACCGGCTGCGCGTGGCACTGTGCGTCCCGCTGCCCCCTCCTCCCTCGACGAGTTGTGGCGTTCCTACAAGTCCACGGGTGACGGCCGGCTGCGGGAGCAGCTGATCCTGCACTACTCGCCGCTGGTGAAATACGTCGCGGGCCGGGTGAGCGTGGGGCTGCCGTCCAACGTGGAACAGGCCGACTTCGTCTCCTCCGGAGTCTTCGGACTGATCGACGCCATCGAGAAGTTCGACATCGAGCGGGCGATCAAGTTCGAGACGTACGCGATCACGCGGATCCGTGGCGCGATGATCGACGAACTCAGGGCGCTGGACTGGATCCCCCGCTCCGTGCGGCAGAAGGCGCGGAACGTGGAGCGCGCCTACGCCACGCTGGAGGCCCAGTTGCGGCGCACACCGTCAGAGGCGGAAGTGGCCGCCGAGATGGGTATCGCCCTGGAGGAACTGCACGCCGTTTTCAGCCAGTTGTCACTGGCGAACGTGGTGGCCCTGGAGGAGCTGCTGCATGTCGGCGGCGAGGGCGGCGACCGGCTGAGCCTGATGGACACGCTGGAGGACACGGCCGCCGACAATCCGGTGGAGGTCGCCGAGGACCGGGAGCTCAGACGGTTGCTCGCCCGGGCCATCAACACCCTCCCGGAGCGGGAGAAGACGGTCGTCACGCTCTACTACTACGAAGGTCTCACCCTCGCCGAGATCGGCAACGTCCTCGGGGTCACCGAGAGCCGGGTCAGCCAGATCCACACCAAGTCCGTGCTGCAACTCCGGGCGAAGCTGGCCGACGCCGGGCGCTGAACAGCCTCGGACACGGGCCGTCCGACGCCCCGGCCGGGGTGGCTTCGGCCACCCGGAATGAGGCGCACACCCCCTCACGAACACCTGCCGCCGTAGAGTGGATACGTGCCCAGGATTCGAGCGGCCTCCGTGGCCGAGCACCGGACCATGCAGCGCGGCGCCCTCCTGGACGCCGCACGCTCCTTGCTGTCCGAGGGCGGTACGGAGGCGCTGACCTTCCCCGCTCTCGCCGAGCGCACAGGGCTCGCCAGGTCCTCCGTCTACGAGTACTTCCGCTCCCGCGCGGCCGTCGTCGAAGAGCTCTGCGCCGTCGACTTCCCCGTCTGGGCGGCCGAGGTCGAGAACGCGATGGAGCGGGAGCAGGCTCCCCAGGACAAGATCGAGGCGTACGTCCGCAGGCAGCTCGACCTCGTCGGGGACAGGCGCCACCGGGCAGTCGTGGCCATCTCCGCGAGCGAGCTGGACGCGGGCGCCCGCGAGAAGATCCGGGCCGCGCACGGCGGGCTGATCGCCATGATCGTCGAGGCCCTGGCCGATCTCGGCCACGCGCAGCCCAGGCTCGCGGCGATGCTGCTGCAGGGCTCGGTGGACGCGGCGGTGCGCCGTATCGAGCTGGGCGCTGCCGAGGAGCCGGGCGTGGTCGCCGACACCGCCGTCGCCATGATCCTGCGCGGGGTACGGGGCTGACGGCCGTCACGGCAGCGGCCACCGCGAGCATGCCCGCGGCCTCGGCCACAGATCCGGACTGCTCCCGGGGCGAGCGCTCCGGAGGCGGTTCCGGTACGCCGAACACCGGCAGCAACCGGGAAGGGCCGCGCCGCAGCAGTCCCGGCGGCAACAGGGACAGCGGGTCCAGATAGGTCTCGCCGCGCCGCAGTCCCCAGTGCAGACAGGTCCCGGGGCAGTGGAAGGGCCCCGGCTCCAGGACCGCCACCGCCTGTCCGGCGACGACCTCCTCGCCCTTGGGGACCAGGGACCGCACCGGCTCGTACGTGACGCGCAGCGGCGGCTCCCCGCTGTCGGCCACCTCGATGGCGAGGACCCCTCGCCCGGCCACCGGACCGGCGAACGAGACACGGCCGGAGACGGCGGCCAGCACCTGGGCGCCAGGCTCCGCGCCGAGATCGACGCCGCGATGGCCCGGCTCGTACGGCCCGGCGGGCGGCTCCCATCCCCGTAACACCTCGGGGCGTCCGGCCAGTGGCCACGAGCGGTCTCCCGCCGGCAACGCGGGCGCCGGACGCCCGGTGGCGTGCGCACCTGCGCAGGCCGCCAGCACTGCGAGCAGGGCCGCAGCCACGGTGAACAGGACGGCGGCGGGGGAGCGGGACACGGTCGTTCCAGGTGTTCGGCGCATGACCGCAACGGTGCCCCGGCCCCCGGATCCGCGGGGATCATGAACCCGGTCTGTGGACAACGGACCGGTTGTGGACAGCGCCGTCACCCGGGACCCGACGGGTCCCGTACACTTCCTTTGGCGATCCGGGTGACCGGGTCGACTTCGCACGCCCCGCCACCACCCTCTCTGCGGACGGTGGCCGCGCTCCTCGGTCCCTTGTGGCACGGCGCGTCGGGGCGTCAGGCGCGACAGCAAACCTGCGGTCGCGATAACCGAGTACCTCAAGGAGTACGGCCATGGCCGTCGTCACGATGCGGGAGCTGCTGGAAAGCGGCGTCCACTTCGGTCACCAGACCCGTCGTTGGAACCCGAAGATGAAGCGCTTCATCTTCACGGAGCGCAACGGCATCTACATCATCGACCTGCTCCAGTCGCTGTCGTACATCGACCGCGCCTACGAGTTCGTCAAGGAGACCGTCGCCCACGGCGGTTCCATCATGTTCGTCGGCACCAAGAAGCAGGCGCAGGAAGCGATCGCCGAGCAGGCGACGCGCGTGGGCATGCCCTACGTCAACCAGCGCTGGCTCGGCGGCATGCTGACCAACTTCTCCACCGTCTACAAGCGCCTCCAGCGCCTGAAGGAGCTGGAGCTCATCGACTTCGAGGACGTGGCCGCGTCGGGCCTCACCAAGAAGGAGCTCCTGGTTCTCTCGCGCGAGAAGGCCAAGCTGGAGAAGACCCTTGGTGGTATCCGCGAGATGCAGAAGGTGCCCAGCGCCGTCTGGATCGTCGACACCAAGAAGGAGCACATCGCCGTCGGTGAGGCGCGCAAGCTCCACATCCCGGTCGTCGCGATCCTCGACACCAACTGCGACCCCGACGAGGTCGACTACAAGATTCCGGGCAACGACGACGCGATCCGCTCCGTCACCCTGCTCACCCGCGTGATCGCCGACGCCGTCGCCGAGGGCCTCATCGCCCGTTCCGGTGCCGCCACCGGTGACTCGAAGCCGGGCGAGAAGGCCGCCGGCGAGCCCCTCGCCGAGTGGGAGCGCGACCTGCTCGAGGGCGACAAGAAGGCCGACGCCGAGGTCCAGACCTCCGCCGAGACCGAGAAGGTCGCGGACGCCGAGGCTGCCGAGATCCCCGCCGCCGAGGCCGCTGTCGAGACCCCCGAGGTCGAGACCCCCGCTGCCGAGGCCGAGGCTCCGGCCGCGGACGCCGAGCAGGCCTGACACCCGTAACGGCTGAAGACGGCGGGGGCCGGTGCCACAAGCACCGCCCCCGCCGTTCACCCGTAGATCTTTCAGACTTCGAGAGAGAACAGACTCATGGCGAACTACACCGCCGCTGACGTCAAGAAGCTCCGTGAGCTCACCGGCGCCGGCATGATGGACTGCAAGAAGGCCCTCGACGAGGCCGACGGCAGCGTCGAAGGGGCCGTCGAGGCCCTCCGTATCAAGGGCCAGAAGGGCGTCGCCAAGCGCGAAGGCCGTTCTGCCGAGAACGGCGCCGTCGTCTCCCTCATCTCCGAGGACAAGACCTCCGGCGTCCTGCTCGAGCTCAAGTGCGAGACGGACTTCGTCGCCAAGGGCGAGAAGTTCCAGGCCGTCGCCAACGCGCTCGCCGCGCACGTCGCCGCGACCTCCCCGGCCGACATCGAGACGCTTCTCGCGTCCGAGATCGAGGCCGGCAAGACCGTCCAGGCGTACGTGGACGAGGCCAACGCCAACCTCGGCGAGAAGATCGTCCTGGACCGCTTCGCGCAGTTCACCGGCGGTTACGTGGCTGCGTACATGCACCGCACCATGCCCGACCTCCCGCCGCAGGTCGGGGTGCTCGTCGAGCTGGACAAGGAGAACGCCGAGGTCGCCAAGGACGTCGCGCAGCACATCACTGCCTTCTCCCCGAAGTACCTCAACCGCGACGAGGTCCCGGCCGAGACGGTCGAGAACGAGCGTCGTGTCGCCGAGGCCACCTCTCGCGAGGAGGGCAAGCCCGAGGCCGCCCTTCCGAAGATCGTCGAGGGTCGGGTCAACGGCTTCTTCAAGGACATCGTCGTCCTGGAGCAGGCGTTCGCCAAGGACCCGAAGAAGTCCGTCCAGAAGGTCCTGGACGAGGCCGGTGTCAGCCTGAAGCGCTTCGCGCGCATCAAGGTCGGCATCTGAGTCCGTCCGCGAACAACGGTGGACCCCGATAGGGTCTAGTGCAGTCGTCGGCCGCACTCATGCCGTACGACCGCAGATCTGACGAGGAGGCCATTGCCGCTGAGGGACACCAGACCCACCGGCAATGGCCTTCTTCGTATGTGCACGAGGAGAATTTCCATGGACAAGGGCGCGGACGCCACACAGGCTGACCACAAGCGCGACGAGGGCACGATTTCCGGACGCTTCATGCTGAAGCTCTCCGGAGAGGCGTTCGCCGGCGGCGGGGGCCTCGGTGTCGACCCCGATGTCGTGCACACCATCGCCCGCGAGATCGCCGCGGTCGTACGGGACGGCGCGGAGATCGCGGTAGTGATCGGCGGAGGGAACTTCTTCCGCGGAGCCGAGCTCCAGCAGCGCGGCATGGACCGGGCCCGGTCCGACTACATGGGCATGCTCGGCACCGTAATGAACTGCCTCGCACTCCAGGACTTCCTGGAGAAGGAAGGCATCGACTCGCGCGTCCAGACCGCCATCACCATGGGCCAGGTCGCGGAGCCGTACATCCCGCTGCGTGCCGTGCGGCACCTGGAGAAGGGACGCGTCGTCATCTTCGGCGCCGGCATGGGTATGCCGTACTTCTCCACCGACACCACCGCCGCCCAGCGCGCTCTGGAGATCGACGCCAAGGCCCTGCTGATGGGCAAGAACGGGGTGGACGGGGTCTACGACTCCGACCCGAAGACCAACCCCGGCGCGGTGAAGTTCGACGCCCTGGAGTACAGCGAGGTGCTCGCCCGCGATCTCAAGGTCGCCGACGCCACCGCCATCACGCTCTGCCGTGACAATCAGCTGCCGATCCTCGTCTTCGAACTGACCGCCGAGGGCAACATCGCGCGCGCCGTCAAGGGTGAGAAGATCGGCACGCTCGTGAGCGACGAGGGCACCAGGGCCTGACGGCCCCCAAGGATGGACAACGGCCTGCCGGTCGGACACCGTGCAGGTGAGGACGCGACGCAGGATCCGCAGGGCCCGACGATGCCGGGTCCACTCAAGACACGCAGGAGCACGTGGTGATCGAAGAAATCCTCCTCGAGGCCGAGGAGAAGATGGAGAAGGCCGTTGTCGTCGCGAAAGAGGACTTCGCCGCGATCCGCACCGGCCGCGCGCACCCGGCGATGTTCAACAAGATCGTCGCCGACTACTACGGCGCGCTGACCCCGATCAACCAGCTGGCCTCGTTCTCGGTTCCCGAACCGCGCATGGCCGTGGTGACTCCGTTCGACAAGACCGCTCTGCGCAACATCGAGCAGGCGATCCGTGACTCCGACCTCGGCGTCAACCCGAGCAACGACGGCAACATCATCCGTGTGACGTTCCCCGAGCTCACGCAGGACCGCCGCAAGGAGTACATCAAGGTCGCCAAGACCAAGGCCGAGGACTCCAAGATCTCGATCCGCTCCATCCGCCGCAAGGCCAAGGAGACGCTCGACAAGCTCGTCAAGGACAAGGAGTCCGGCGAGGACGAGGTGCGCCGCGCGGAGAAGGAGCTCGACGACACCACCGCGAAGTACGTCGCCCAGGTGGACGAGCTGCTCAAGCACAAGGAAGCCGAGCTGCTCGAAGTCTGATGAACGACTCTTCCTGGGGTGCCCCGCAGGGAGCGGGTTACTGGGGCGCGCCCCAGATGGGAGCCGCTCCGGCGGGTCCTGCATACGATGTGCATGACGCCCAGCAGACTCGGCCCATGCCCATCGTGCCGGACGTTCCCGACGCAGGTAGAGACGCTGACAGCCGCGACGACCGGGACAGGGAGGCCGCGCGCGTCAGCGGCCCCCTGTTCCGTGACGAGAAGCCGCAGGAGCCCATGTCCACCCCGCTGCAGCCCCCGCCCAAGAAGCGTGCCGGGCGTGATCTCCGTGCCGCCATAGGGGTGGGTGTGGGGCTCGGTGCCGTCATCGTGGCCTCGCTCTTCGTCGTGAAGGCAGTCTTCATCGGCGTGGTCGTGGCCGCCGTCGTGGTGGGCCTGTGGGAACTCACCTCCCGCCTGGAAGAGCGCAAGGGCATCAGGGCGCCCCTCGTACCGCTCGCGGTGGGTGGCGCGGCCATGGTCGTCGCCGGGTACGTGCGCGGGGCGGAGGGCGCCTGGGTCGCCATGGCGCTCACCGCGCTCGCCGTACTGGTCTGGCGGATGACCGAACCGCCCGAGGGCTACCTCAGGGACGTCACGGCCGGTGTCTTCGCCGCGTTCTACGTGCCGTTCCTGGCCACCTTCGTCGCGATGATGCTCACCGCCGACGACGGCGCGCAACGCGTCCTGACCTTCCTGCTGCTGACCGTCGTCAGCGACACGGGGGCGTACGCGGTCGGCTGGCGCTTCGGCAAGCACAAGCTCGCGCCGCGCATCAGCCCCGGCAAGACCCGCGAGGGCCTGCTCGGCGCCGTGAGCTTCGCCATGGCCGCCGGTGCGCTGTGCATGGAGTTCCTGGTCGACGGCGGCTCCTGGTGGCAGGGCCTGCTGCTGGGCTTCGCGGTCGCCGTCAGCGCCACCCTCGGTGACCTGGGCGAGTCCATGATCAAGCGCGATCTGGGGATCAAGGACATGGGCACGCTGCTGCCCGGCCACGGCGGCATCATGGACCGCCTGGATTCGCTGCTGCCGACCGCGCCCGTGGTCTGGCTGCTGCTCGTGCTTTTCGTCGGATCGGGCTGACGCACCGCGTCTGCACCCCGTCTGACCTGCAATGTTGTGAGTGAGGGCCCGTTGTCCACAGGACGGCGGGCCCTTACTCGTCTGTCTGCGACACTGGATGAACCATGCCTAATCCCGGAGAACTCACTTTTGTCGCGCCCCGCGGAGCCAAGAAGCCGCCGCGGCATCTCGCCGACCTCACGCCCGACGAGCGCAAGGAAGCAGTCGCCGCGATCGGCGAGAAGCCGTTCCGCGCCAAGCAGCTGTCGCAGCACTACTTCGCGCGGTACGCGCACGATCCTTCGGAGTGGACCAACATTCCGGCCGCTTCGCGCGAGGGTCTCGCCGAAGCGCTGTTCCCGGACCTGATGTCCGTGGTGCGGCACATCAGCTGTGACGACGACACCACCCGTAAGACCCTGTGGAAGCTGCATGACGGGACGCTCGTGGAGTCCGTCCTCATGCGCTACCCGGAGCGGGTGACGATGTGCATCTCCTCGCAGGCGGGCTGCGGGATGAACTGCCCGTTCTGCGCCACGGGGCAGGCCGGGCTCGACCGCAATCTGTCGACCGCCGAGATCGTGCACCAGATCGTGGACGGGATGCGGGCGCTGCGTGACGGTGATGTTCCGGGTGGGCCCGCGCGGCTCTCCAACATCGTCTTCATGGGCATGGGCGAGCCCCTCGCCAACTACAACCGCGTCGTCGGAGCGATCCGCCGGCTGACCGACCCCGAGCCCGACGGGCTGGGGCTCTCGCAGCGTGGGATCACCGTCTCCACCGTGGGCCTGGTGCCCGCGATGCTGCGCTTCGCCGACGAGGGCTTCAAGTGCCGTCTCGCCGTGTCGCTGCACGCCCCGGACGACGAGCTGCGTGACACGCTCGTCCCCGTGAACACGCGCTGGAACGTGCGCGAGGTGCTGGACGCCGCGTGGGAGTACGAGGCGAAGTCCGGCCGACGTATCTCCATCGAGTACGCGCTGATCCGCGACATCAACGACCAGGCGTGGCGTGGCGACCGGCTCGGCCGGCTGCTCAAGGGCAAGCGTGTGCACGTCAATCTGATCCCGCTGAACCCGACGCCGGGCTCCAAGTGGACCGCTTCGCGGCCCGAGGACGAGAAGGCGTTCGTCGAGGCCATCGCGGCCCACGGCGTGCCGGTCACGGTCCGGGACACCCGCGGCCAGGAGATCGACGGGGCCTGCGGGCAGCTGGCGGCCTCCGAGCGCTGAGGCCGGAGGGGCCCGGTGTAGCCTGGGCGCCATATTCAACTTCATATTCCGACAGGGGAGCGCCACAGCGCTGAGAGTGCGGCACCAAGGACAGGTTGGCCGCAGACCCTCTGAACCTCGCCCGGGTCATTCCGGGTAGGAAGTTCGGACCTTACTCAAGCTGTTGCGCCCTGCCCGTTTCCCGGTGATCGCCGGGGAGCGGGCAGGGCCGCGTCTCTTCCTGGTCACTTCCAGGAGGAATCACATGAGCACCACCAAGAAGATCACCGTGACCGCGGTCGCCGCCGCGCTCGGTGTCACGGCGCTCGCCGGTTGCGGGAGCTCCGACGACGCGTCCTCCGGGGGAGGGGCGAAGGGCTCGGCGTCCAAGACCGTGACGCTCGTCAGCCATGACTCCTTCAATGCCTCCGAGGATGTGCTGAAGGCGTTCACCAAGGAGACCGGCTACACCGTCAAGGTACTGAAGAGCGGTGACGCCGGTGCCGCGCTCAACCAGGAGATCCTGACCAAGGGCTCCCCGCGCGGCGATGTGTTCTTCGGTGTCGACAACACGCTGCTCTCCCGCGCCCTCGAGAACGGCCTGTTCACGCCGTACGAGGCGAAGGGCCTGGACCGGGTCGCGGCCGATGTGCAGCTGGACGCGGACAAGCACCGGGTCACGCCGGTCGACACCGGTGACATCTGCGTCAACTACGACAAGAAGTACTTCGCGGACAAGAAGCTCGCGCCGCCGCAGTCCTTCGACGACCTGCTGAAGCCCGCGTACAAGGACCTTCTCGTCACCGAGAACGCCGCCACGTCCTCGCCCGGTCTCGGCTTCCTCCTCGGCACCGTCGCCGCCTACGGCGAGGACGGCTACGAGGACTACTGGAAGAAGCTGAAGGACAACGGCGTCAAGGTCGTCGACGGCTGGGAGCAGGCGTACAACGACGAGTTCTCCGGTTCCGCCGGAGGCAAGAAGGCCAAGGCCGACCGGCCGCTCGTCGTCTCCTACGCCTCCAGCCCGCCCGTCGAGGTGCTGTACGCGGAGCCGCAGCCGACCGAGGCTCCGACCGGTGTCGCCACCGGCACCTGCTTCCGCCAGATCGAGTTCGCGGGGCTGCTGGACGGTGCGAGGAACGAGGCGGGCGGCAAGGCCCTGCTGGACTTCCTCATCGGCCAGAAGTTCCAGGAGGACATGCCGCTGAACATGTTCGTGAACCCGGTCGTCAGCGACGCGAAGCTCCCCGAGCTCTTCACGGAGTTCGGTGCGAAGGTCGACAAGCCGACGACCGTGGCCCCGGAGAAGATCGCCCAGAACCGTGAGCAGTGGGTCCGGTCGTGGTCCTCGCTCGTGGTGAAGTAGCCGGCCGCTCCGTGCGCAGGACGGCGGTACGGGGGAACGCGGTGCGGCTCGGCCTGATGGCCGTGCCCGTCGCGTTCTTCGCGCTGTTCTTCGCCTACCCCGTCGTCGCGATCGTCGGCCGGGGCCTGAAGGACGGGGGCCGCTGGCAGTTCGGCCGGATCGGTGAGGTGCTGAGCCGGCCGGAGATCGTCGACGTCCTCTGGTTCACCACCTGGCAGGCGCTCGCCTCCACCGTGCTCACCCTGATCCTCGCGCTGCCGGGTGCCTATGTGTTCGCCCGCTTCGACTTTCCCGGCAAGCAACTGCTGCGGGCCGTCGTCACGGTGCCGTTCGTCCTGCCGACCGTGGTCGTCGGGACGGCGTTCCTGGCGCTGCTCGGCCGCGGCGGTTTCCTCGACGAGCTGTGGGGGGTGCGGCTCGACACCACCGTGTGGGCGATCCTGCTCGCCCACGTCTTCTTCAACTACGCCGTGGTCGTACGCACCGTCGGCGGCCTCTGGTCGCAGCTCGACCCGCGCCAGGAGGAGGCCGCCCGGGTGCTCGGTGCCGGACGGTTCGCCGCCTGGCGGCGCGTGACCCTGCCCGCACTGGGGCCCGCAGTGGCCGCAGCCGCGCTGATGGTCTTCCTCTTCACGTTCACCTCCTTCGGCGTCGTGCAGATCCTCGGCGGTCCGGCCTACTCCACGCTCGAAGTGGAGATCTACCGGCAGACCGCCCAGCTCCTCGATCTGCCGACGGCCGCCGTGCTCACGCTCGTCCAGTTCGCCGCGGTCGGCGCGATCCTCGCCGTGCACGCCTGGACCGTACGGCGGCGGGAGACGGCCCTGAAGCTCGTCGACCCGGAACAGACCTCCCACAGGCCGCGCGGTGCCGGGCAGTGGGCGCTGCTCGGCGGGGTGCTGCTGACCGTCCTGCTGCTGATCCTGCTGCCGCTCGGTGTGCTGGTCGAGCGCTCCTTCGACGAGTCGGGCGGTTACGGGTTCGGCTTCTACCGGGCCCTCCAGTCAGCCGACGCGAGCGGTTCCACCTTCCTCGTACCGCCGCTCGAAGCGGTCTGGAACTCGCTGCGGTACGCGCTCGTCGCGACCCTCATCGCGCTCTTCGTCGGCGGTCTCGCCGCGGCGGCGCTCACCCGGCGGGCGGGGCGTCTGGTACGTGGCTTCGACGCGCTGCTGATGCTGCCGCTCGGGGTGTCAGCGGTGACGGTCGGCTTCGGTTTCCTGATCACGCTCGACGAACCGCCGCTCGATCTGCGCACCTCATGGATCCTCGTGCCGCTCGCGCAGGCTCTGGTGGGCGTTCCCTTCGTCGTACGGACCATGCTGCCGGTCCTGCGCGCGGTGGACGGGCGGCTGAGGGAGGCCGCGGCGGTGCTCGGGGCCTCGCCGCTGCGGGCCTGGCGCGAGGTCGACCTGCCGCTCGTGCGCAAGGCGGTGCTGGTCGCCGCGGGCTTCGCGTTCGCCGTGTCGCTCGGCGAGTTCGGGGCGACCGTGTTCATCGCGCGCCCCGACAATCCGACGCTGCCGGTCGCGGTGGCCCGGCTGCTGGGGCGGTCCGGGGAGCTCAACTACGGGCAGGCGATGGCCCTCAGCACGATTCTGATGCTCGTCTGCGCGGTGTCGCTGCTTCTGCTGGAACGCATCCGCACCGACCGATCCGGGGAGTTCTGACCATGCTGACACTGGAATCGGCCACGGTCCGCTTCGGGAAGCGGATGGCGCTCGACGCGGTGGACCTGGAGGTCGCCGACCACGAGATCGTCTGTGTGCTGGGGCCGAGCGGCAGCGGGAAGTCGACGCTGCTGCGGGCCGTCGCCGGGCTTCAGCCGATGGACGGCGGCCGGGTGCTGCTGGGCGGCGCCGATCAGGCGGGTGTGCCGGTGCACCGGCGGGGCCTCGGCCTGATGTTCCAGGACCACCAGCTCTTCCCGCACCGCGATGTCGGCGACAACGTCGGCTTCGGGCTGCGGATGCACGGGGCCGGGAGGGCGGAGCGGGAGCGGCGGGTCGCCGGACTGCTCGACCTGGTGGGGCTGCCGGGCGCCGGACGGCGGGCCGTCGCCGCACTGTCGGGCGGCGAGCAGCAACGCGTCGCGCTGGCCCGTGCGCTCGCGCCGAGCCCGAAGCTGCTGATGCTGGACGAGCCGCTCGGACAGCTCGACCGGAGTCTGCGCGAACGCCTGGTCGTCGAGCTCCGTACGCTCTTCGGCCGCTTGGGTACGACGGTGCTGGCCGTCACCCACGACCAGGGCGAGGCGTTCGCCCTCGCCGACCGGGTGGTGGTCATGCGGGACGGGCGCATCGCCCAGGCGGGCACCCCGATGGAGGTCTGGCAGCGCCCGGCTTCCGCGTTCGTGGCCCGGTTCCTCGGCTTCGACAACGTGGTGGACGCCGAGGTGACGGGCACGGTGGCGGACACCGCCTGGGGCAAGCTGGCGGTGCCGGAGGGGCAGTGGCAGGGGCCGTGCGAGCTGCTGGTGCGGCCGGCGGGCGTACGGGTCGGGGCCCCCGACGACGGTCTGCGGTGCACCGTGGGGGTGCGTACGTTCCGGGGGCACCACGTCTCCGTAACCCTGCACCCGGACGGCGGGCCCGTGCTGGAGGCGGAGTGCGCGCTGCGGGACACGCCGGAGGAGGGCGCCGCGGTCGGCGTGACCTTCGATGTGGCGGAGACGGTGGTCCTGGCGCCGGACGGCCGCGGGACGTCCGAGGTCTGACCGGCTGGCGGCACCCTCCGGAGCCTGGTCCCCTGTAATCGGCAGCACCGCCCGGCCGAAGGGACAGGGATCATGAACGGGTCAGTACGCGAGGGCATCGACATCACCCGTGTCTTCGATGCCCCACGGGAGCGGGTGTTCGAGGCGTGGACGACGCCGGAACGCTTCGCCGCCTGGTACGGCGGTGACGCCGACGTACCCCTCGACCGGGTGTCGATGGATGTCAGGCCGGGCGGCGAGTGGAGCCTGGTCATCGTCGTACCGGGTACGGAGATGCCCTTCCACGGGGTCTACCGCGAGGTCGTCGAACCGGAGCGGCTGGCCTTTTCGCTGAAGGACGCGAGCGCGCCGGACGAGGCGGAGGGCGAGATCGTCACCGCCACGTTCACCGGTCACGGGCGCACCACCGAGATGGTGTTCCGCCAGCGCGGCGGCAACCTCACCCCCGAGCAGTACGCGGCGGCCGAGGACGGCTGGGAGGCGTTCTTCGACACCCTGACCACGGTCCTCGCCGCGTCCTAGCCGGTTACGGCGACGCGGACCCGTCAGACGGTCAGCGGCAGCGCCGCCAGTTCCGCGACCACCCAGGTCAGCGGCGCGAACACGACCAGCAGCGCGCCCGCCCGCAGGGCGGTGGCGCTCCGCAGCGCCGAGGCCGGGGCGCCCATCCTGAGCAGCGCGTCGGCCGTGTGGGCGCGTGCCTGCTTCGCCTCGAGGGCCGAGGTCAGCAGGGTGGCGGTCGTACAGCCCAGGACGAGCGCCGCCCCGAGAGCGGTGAGGGGACCGAAGGGGCGTGGCCCCGTCCCGTACAGCGCGACGGCCGCGATTCCCCCGGACAGCACCGCGCAGACGACTCCGATCGGACGGCCGATCCGGCTCGCCTCGTCCATCAGGACCCGCCCCGCCAGCAGACGTACGGCTCCGGGGCGCACCGCCTGGAGCAGCTGCCCGCAGAGGTAGGTGAGGCCGGGTCCTGCCATGGCCAGGCCGATCGCCGTCAGGGTCCAGCCCGCCAGTACCCCGGCGGGTGTGGCGTCCAGCCGGCCCGGCAGCGGGAACGGACTGCCCGCCGCGCCCCGGCTCGCGTACGCCTCGACCGCGAGGCCGGCCGCGGTCAGGGCGACGCCCCACGGCAGACCGGACGGAGCGCGCGCCGTACCGGCCTCGTCGGCGGCCCCGGCGTCGTCGGGGGAGGGGGTCGAAGGCCGGTTGCGCAGCGCCAGCGCACTGGCGAGTGCCGAGGCCACCGGTACGAGGGCGAGCAGCGTGAGAGCGGCTGCCAGCGGCAACGGGGCGTCCGCGCCCAGCAGTTCGGCGGCGCCTCCGTCGAACGGCAGCCCGGTCAGATCGCCGCGCAGGTGGAGGAAGAAGAGCAGGGCCACCATGGAGCCGAGCGTGGTGGAGACCGCGGTCGTGACGGCGGCGAGCACGGAGAGCCTGACCGGCCCGAGTCCGATGGCGGAGAGTCCCGGACGGGGGCGGGTGCCCGGGTCCGTCCTGGCCACCGCGACGGCGAACTGGACGGTGGCCGCCAGCGGCACGAGGCACCACAGGAGCCGCAGTACCGATCCGGTGGCCTGCGCCGGGTGCCCCGAGGCGTACCCCAGGGTGCACAGCAGCAGGAAGCCGACCCCGGCCGACGCGGCGGCGACGAGCAGCCGCCTGATCAGGACAAGTGGATGCGTACCGCGGGTCAGACGGAGAGCGAGCACGCCGAGCGGCCCTCCGTATCGGGCAGGGCGGGCAGGGCGACGGTGCTGACGCGGCGGCCGTCCAGCAGGGCGACCGCGCGGTCGGCGAGAGCGGCGACCTCCACGTCATGGGTGGCGATGACGACGGTGATGCCGTGCGAGCGGGCCGCGGTCGTCAGGGTCCGCAGGAGTTGCGTGCGGTCGGCGCGGTGGAGTGCGGCGGTCGGCTCGTCCGCGAAGATCACGGACGGCGAAGCGGTCAGCGCCCGTGCGACGGAGACCCGCTGGCGCTGTGCCTGGAGCAGCGCGTGCGGACGCTTCTTGGCGAACGCGGCGATGTCGAGGCGCTCGAGCCACTCGAGCGCGGCCTTCTTCGCCGCCCGGTGCGAGGTGCCGCGCAGGAGCAGCGGAAGGGCCGCGTTCTCCCAGGTGGTCAGCTCCGGTACGAGCTGGGGCTCGGGGGCGATCCAGCCGAACCGCTCGCGGCGCAGCTGTTCGCGCAGGCGTGGGCCCATGGTGTGGATGGGGACGCTGTTGAACCAGACCTCGCCCTGCTGGGGCACCAGCTGTCCGGACAGGCAGTGCAGCAGCGTGGTCTTCCCGCTGCCGCGCGGTCCGGTCACGGCGAGGATCTCGCCGTCCCGGATGCCGATGGAGACACCACCGAGGCCGGGTGAGCCGTTGTGGGAATGATGCAGGGAACGCGCCCAGATCACGTCGTTGTCCGGCGGGGCCACCATGGCGTACACCTCGGTTCAGATCAGATTTCCCGTCCCCCGTACGGGGGAACGAAGACGCGGCCGATCGGTCACTCGGCACGGTAGGCAGCCCGGCCCGGGTGTGCGCACAGCACGCGGCCCGGATGCGCTCCTTCTCACTCGAAAGGCGTATCCGGGCCGCGTGGACCGTATGAAATGACCGCTGGAACGTCGTCAGCCAGTGGTCACTGTCGGGGTCAGAGCTTCGTCCACGCCTCCGTGAGCACGGCGCGCAGGATGCCCTCGATCTCGTCGAACGTCGCCTGGTCGGAGATCAGCGGCGGCGCGAGCTGGATGACCGGGTCGCCACGGTCGTCGGCCCGGCAGTACAGACCGTTCTCGTACAGCGCCTTGGAGAGGAAGCCGTACAGGACGCGCTCGGTCTCCTCGTCGGTGAAGGTCTCCTTGGTGTTCTTGTCCTTCACCAGCTCGATGCCGTAGAAGAAGCCGTTGCCGCGGACGTCGCCGACGATCGGCAGGTCGTGCAGCTTCTGGAGCGTCTTGAGGAACGAGCCCTCGGTGTCGAGGACGTGCTGGTTGAGGCCCTCACGCTCGAACAGGTCGAGGTTGGCGATACCGACGGCCGCGGAGACCGGGTGGCCACCGAAGGTGTAGCCGTGCAGGAAGGTGTTGCCACCCTTGTAGAACGGCTCGGCCAGGCGGTCGGAGACGATGCAGGCGCCGATCGGGGAGTAGCCCGAGGTCATGCCCTTGGCGCAGGTGATCATGTCCGGCACGTAGTCGAACTTGTCGCAGGCGAACATCGTGCCGAGGCGGCCGAAGGCGCAGATCGTCTCGTCCGAGACGAGCAGCACGTTGTACTGGTCACAGATCTCGCGGACCCGCTGGAAGTACCCGGGCGGCGGCGGGAAACAGCCACCGGCGTTCTGCACGGGCTCCAGGAAGACCGCGGCGACGGTCTCGGGGCCCTCGAAGAGGATCTCCTGCTCGATCTGGTCGGCGCACCAGCGGCCGTAGGCCTCCGGGTCGTCGCCGTGGATCGGGGCGCGGTAGATGTTGGTGTTGACCACCTTGTGCGCGCCGGGAACCAGCGGCTCGAAGGGGGCCTTCAGGGCCGGCAGGCCCGTGATGGAGAGGGCGCCCTGCGGGGTGCCGTGGTACGCCACCGCGCGGGAGATGACCTTGTACTTGGTCGGCTCGCCGGTGAGCTTGAAGTACTGCTTCGCCAGCTTCCACGCGGTCTCGACGGCCTCGCCGCCACCGGTGGTGAAGAAGACCTTGTTCAGGTCGCCCGGAGCGTAGTTCGCGAGACGCTCCGCGAGCTCGACGGCCTTCGGGTGGGCGTACGACCACACCGGGAAGAAGGCCAGCTCCTGCGCCTGCTTGTACGCCGTCTCGGCGAGCTCGTGACGACCGTGGCCCGCGTTGACCACGAACAGGCCGGAGAGGCCGTCGAGGTAGCGCTTGCCCTTGTCGTCGAAGATGTAGGTGCCCTCGCCACGCACGATGGTGGGAACGGGCGCGTTCTCGTAGTCCGACATGCGGGTGAAGTGCATCCACAGGTGGTCGTACGCGGTTCGGCTGAGGTCCTTGCTCACGGCTATCGGGTTCCCCACATATAGGTCTGCTTCTTGAGCTTGAGGTAGACGAAGCTCTCGGTGGAGCGCACACCGGGTATGGCCCGGATGCGTTTGTTGATCGTCTCCAGCAGGTGGTCGTCGTCCTCGCAGACGATCTCCACCATCAGGTCGAAGGAGCCCGCGGTCATGACCACGTACTCACACTCGGCCATGGCCGCCAGGGCTTCCGAGACGGGGTCGAGGTCTCCCTCGACATTGATGCCGACCATCGCCTGCCGGCGGAATCCCACGGTGAGCGGGTCCGTGACGGCGACGATCTGCATCACGCCCTGGTCGAGCAGCTTCTGGACGCGCTGGCGTACAGCCGCTTCGGACAGGCCGACGGCCTTGCCGATCGCGGCGTACGGACGGCGTCCGTCCTCCTGGAGCTGCTCGATGATTGCGAGAGAGACGGCATCGACGGTTGACGACGATCCGTTCCCGGTCCTGGAGTCTGCGCTGCGACTGGCCACAGACCCACCATGCACCGAGGCTCGTCTGTTTCGCAACCCCAGATCGATGAAATTCGTTGTTTGGGGACCTGGATCTCACGGAATCCGAAGTTGGCGTGCTGCGGGTATGTCGAAAGCGTCGCTCTAGCGATTAGGGTGGAGATCTCATCCATTGGACGTGTCGACAGGAGGGGTGGCTGTGACCACCGAGGTGCGCCGTCTGCGCAACTACATCAACGGAGAGTTCCGGGACGCCGCTGACGGGCGGACCATCGACGTGGTCAACCCGGTGACGGAAGAGGTCTACGCGACCTCCCCGCTCTCGGGCCAGGCCGACGTCGATGCCGCCATGGAGGCGGCAGCCGCCGCCTTCCCCGCCTGGCGTGACATCACGCCGAGCGAGCGCCAGAAGGCCCTGCTCAAGATCGCGGACGCCTTCGAGGAGCGGGCCGAGGACCTCATCGCGGCCGAGTCGGAGAACACCGGCAAGCCGCTGGAGCTCACCCGTACCGAAGAAGTCCCGCCGATGGTGGACCAGATCCGCTTCTTCGCGGGTGCCGCCCGGCTGCTCGAAGGCCGCTCGGCGGGCGAGTACATGGAGGGTCTGACCTCCATCATCCGGCGCGAGCCGGTGGGCGTGTGCGCCCAGGTCGCGCCGTGGAACTACCCGATGATGATGGCCGTCTGGAAGTTCGCCCCGGCGCTCGCCGCAGGCAACACCGTCGTCATCAAGCCGTCCGACACCACTCCGGCGTCGACCGTGCTGATCGCCGAGATCATCGGCCAGATCCTCCCCAAGGGTGTCTTCAACGTCATCTGCGGCGACCGTGACACCGGCCGCGCGATGGTCGAGCACCCGACCCCGGCGATGGCCTCCATCACCGGCTCGGTACGCGCCGGTATGCAGGTCGCCGAGTCCGCGGCCAAGGACGTCAAGCGTGTCCACCTGGAGCTCGGCGGCAAGGCGCCCGCCGTGGTCTTCGAGGACTCCGACATCGCCAAGGCCGTCGAGGGCATCTCCGTCGCGGGCTTCTTCAACGCCGGCCAGGACTGTACGGCCGCGACCCGCGTCCTGGTCCACGAGTCGATCCACGACGAGTTCGTCACCGCGCTCGCCAAGGCCGCGTCCGACACGAAGACCGGCCTGCCGGACGACGAGGACGTGCTGTACGGCCCGCTCAACAACGCCAACCAGCTGAAGCAGGTCACCGGCTTCATCGAGCGGCTCCCCGCCCACGCCAAGGTCGAGGCGGGCGGTCAGCGGGTCGGCGAGAAGGGCTACTTCTACGCCCCGACCGTCGTCTCCGGCCTCAAGCAGGACGACGAGATCATCCAGAACGAGGTCTTCGGTCCTGTCATCACCGTCCAGTCGTTCACGGACGAGGCCCAGGCACTGGAGTACGCGAACGGCGTCGAGTACGCCCTGGCCTCCTCGGTGTGGACCAAGGACCACTCCCGCGCCATGCGGATGTCCAAGAGCCTCGACTTCGGCTGTGTGTGGATCAACACCCACATCCCGCTCGTCGCCGAGATGCCGCACGGCGGATTCAAGAAGTCCGGCTACGGCAAGGACCTCTCCGCGTACGGCTTCGAGGACTACACCCGCATCAAGCACGTCATGACGTCGCTGGACGACTGACCGGCGTACCGCACAGCGGTGGTGACGGCCCCGGGCTCCTGCCCGGGGCCGTTCTCCGTCTCCCGGCCGTCCGCGCGGCATCGACAGGGTGTGCGGACCGGGCATGCCCCGCTGGACGGTTGGTCCATTGCCCGCCGTACCGCCCGACCGGCATCCTGCGCAGGTGCGAGCGATCTTGAACCACCCCATGTCCCGCCGTTCCCTGCTGCGTTCCCTCGGGGCGGGAGCGGCCGGGGCCACGCTGGCGGGCTGCGGGGTGCCCGCCGCCTACGTCGAGCCGGGCGACCGCGCGGGCCGCGACACCTCGGCCGCCGACCGCTCCCTGCACTTCGCCAACTGGCCGCTCTACATCGACACGGACGACGAGAACGAGTCCCGGCGGCCGACCCTCGACGCGTTCACGAAGCGCACCGGGATCTCCGTCACGTACACCGAGGAGATCAACGACAACGACGAGTTCTTCGGGAAGATCAGCCCGGCGCTGATGAACCACCAGAGCACCGGCCGGGACCTGATCGTCATCAGCGACTGGATGGCCGCCCGGTTCGTACGCCTGGGGTGGGTGCAGGAGATGGACCGGGCGAAGCAGCCCAACGTGGCCAGGTACCTCGATCCGCAGCTGCGTTCTCCCGCGTTCGACGAGGGACGTACGCACACCGTGCCCTGGCAGTCCGGGATCACCGGCATCGCGTACAACCGCAGGAAGCTCGGCCGCGAGATCCAGCACACGAGCGATCTGTGGGCGGACGACCTGCGCGGCAAGGTGACGCTCCTCTCCGGGCTCGACGAGTCCTTCGCGCTGCTGATGCAGGGCAACGGGGCCGACATCACCCGCTGGACGGCCGACGACTTCCACGAGATGTGCGAACAGGTCGACAAGCTGGTCAGGTCCCGGCACATCCGCCGCTTCACCGGCAACGACTACATCAAGGACCTGTCCACCGGCGATGTCCTCGCCTGCCAGGCGTACTCCGGCGATGTCATCCAGCTCCAGGCCGACAACCCGGACATCGAGTTCGTGGTGCCGCAGGAGGGCGGGGAGCTGTGGTCGGAGAGCCTGATGATCCCCAACCTCGCAGCCCACAAGCGCAACGCGGAGAGGCTCGTCGACCACTACTACGAGCCGGAGGTGGCGGCCGAGCTGGCGACCTGGGTCAACTACGTCTGCCCGGTCCCCGCCGCCCGCGAGGTGCTGGCCTCGTCGAAGGACGGCGAGACCGCCGCACTCGCGGATGACCCGCTGATCTTCCCCGACGACGCGATGCGCAAGCGCCTCGCCATCGCCAGGGACATCACCGCCGAGGAACGGTCCGGCTTCGCCAAGAAGTGGAACTCCATCGTCGGGCTGTAGTCCTACGGCTTCCGCGCCACCGCGCCGAACTGGGCGACCTCGGCGCCCCGGCCGCCCGGCTCGGGGCGCCAGCGTGCGCAGGACACGATGCCGGGTTCCAGGATGTCCAGACCGTCGAGGAACGCGGCGAACTCGGCGCGGGTGCGGGCGGTGATCGGCGGGGTGGCGTTCTCGTTCCAGAAGCGCATCGCCGCCTCGTTGCCCTCGCCGCCCAGCTCCAGCGTGGGGTGGGTGAGCACCAGATAGCTGCCCGACGGCATCGCGGCCATCAGCTTGCGTACGATCCCCAGCGCCTCACCGGTGTCCAGGACGAAGTTCAGGATGCCGAGCATCATCACCGCGACCGGCTGCCTCAGATTCAGCGTCGGCTCGACCGCGCGCAGGATCTGCTCCGGGTGGTGGGCGTCGGCGTCGATGTACTCGGTGGCGCCCTCGGGCGAGCTGGTGAGCAGCGCGCGGGCGTGCGCCAGGACGATCGGGTCGTTGTCGACGTACACGACCCGGGAGCGCGGCGCGGTGTGCTGGGCGATCTCGTGGGTGTTGTTGAAGGTCGGCAGGCCCGTGCCGATGTCCAGGAACTGGCTGACGCCAAGGTCCCCGGCCAGGTGCCGCACCACCCGGCCGAGGAACGCCCGGTCGGCGCGGGCCACTTCGCCGATGCTCGGATACATGCCGGTGACCTGGTCGCCGACCGCCCGGTCCACGGGGTAGTTGTCCTTGCCGCCCAGCCAGTAGTTCCAGACCCGGGCGTTGTGCGCGATGTCCGAACGGACGCGGGCGGGGACGGGTTCGGGGCCGGGGTCGGTCACGTCTGCTCCTCTGGTGCCGGGCTGCGGCAGCACGGGCGATGCCGCAGCGTCCATGATGCCGGACCGATCAAGGTGCCTGTGCGGCAGGGGAGTTGGCGAGCAGGCCGTGCAGTGCGTCGATACGGTTCGTGGTGATCGAGTCGACGCCGCGCTCGATGAGCCGGCGCATCGTGCGCTTGGTGTCGGCCGTCCAGACGGAGACCAGCATCCCGTCCCGGTGCACCCGGTCCGTCAGTTCGCGGCTCACCAGACCGAACCGGTAGTTCATCCAGCGCGGCTTCACGGCGTCCAGGAGCGCGGCGCGCGGCGGCGCGAGCGAGGTCCAGGTCAGTGCGATCTCGGCCGACGGATCGGCCGCCCGGACACGCAGCATCGCCTCGCCGCCCGCGCAGTAGTAGACCCGCTCGGCCGCCCCGCACTCACGGACCACTCCGACGATGTCGCGTACGGAGGCGTCTGTGCAGCCGGGCAGGTCGATCATGAGGCGGTGACCGGCGGTGGCGAGCAGTGCCTCGCGCAGCGTGGGCACGCCGCCGGCCGTCAGCTCGGTGAGCTCCTGGTGGCGGGTCCGGTCGATACGCAGGTCGTGGCCCCACAGGCGCTCCAGCGTGGAGTCGTGGAGCAGGACCGGCACACCGTCGCGGGTGACCCGGACGTCGATCTCGACCGCGTCCGCCCCGTGTTCCAGGGCGGAGCGGACCGAGAGCAGCGTGTTCTCGCGGGCGCGGTACGGGTCGCCGCGGTGGGCCACGGCGGTGACGGCGGGGGCGGTGGGGGCGGTGTTCACGGGGCGAGCCATGTGGCCATTGTGGCGGGGAGTCACCGGGCGGGGGTCTCCAGCCAGTTCGCCGTGTACGTGTCGATCTCGGCGGCCAGCGTCCGCTTGCCCGCCGGGTCCAGGTAGGACGCCTCCACGGCGTTCTTCGCGAGGTCCGCCACACCGCGCTCGTCGAGGCCGAGAAGGCGGGCGGCCACGGCGTACTCGTTGTTGAGGTCGGTGCCGAACATCGGCGGGTCGTCGCTGTTGATCGTGACGAGGACGCCCGCCTCGACCATCTCGCGGACCGGGTGCTGTTCGAGATCGGCGACCGCGCGGGTGGCGATGTTCGAGGTCGGGCAGACCTCCAGCGCGATCCGGTGCTCGGCGAGGTGTTCGAGCAGCTTCGGGTCCTGGACGGAGCTGGTGCCGTGGCCGATGCGCTCGGCGCGCAGGGCGGTGAGCGCGTCCCAGACGGTCTGCGGACCCGTGGTCTCGCCGGCGTGGGGGACCGAGTGCAGGCCCTCGGCGATCGCACGGTCGAAGTACGGCTTGAACTGGGGGCGCTCCACACCGACCTCCGGGCCGCCGAGACCGAACGAGACGAGCCCTTCAGGACGCAGGTCCACCGCGAGCCGGGTGGTCTCGGCGGCCGCCTCCAGGCCGGCCTCGCCGGGAATGTCGAAGCACCAGCGCAGGACGACCCCGAGTTCGGCCTCGGCGGCCTTGCGGGCGTCCTCGATGGCCTCCATGAAGCCCTGCTCCGGGATGCCGCGCCGGGTCGAGCTGAACGGGGTGACGGTCAGCTCCGCGTACCGGATGTTCTGGCGGGCCATGTCCCTGGCCACCTCGAACGTCAGCAGCCGCACGTCCTCGGGGGTACGGATCAGGTCCACGACCGAGAGATAGACGTCGATGAAGTGCCCGAAGTCGGTGAAGGTGAAGAAGTCCGCCAGAGCCTCCGGGTCCGTGGGGACCTTGGAGTCGGGGTGGTGGGCGGCCAGTTCCGAGACGATGCGCGGCGAGGCGGAACCGACGTGGTGGACGTGGAGCTCGGCCTTGGGCAGCCCCGCGATGAAGGGGTGCAGATCGTTCATCGGACTCTCCGGAAGTCTTGGCGGTCGGTGATTTCGGCCGGGAGCACCGGCCGCACCGATCATCGTAGGCCGGGGTCCTGCGCCCGGAGGCGGGCCGTAGCATGACGGGACCACGATGGGGGAGGCCCATGTCAGACAGCACAGAGCAACCCGGGGGCGGGCCCGCGCCGAACGATCCGTGGGCGCCGCCGGACGGCCGGGTGGAGCTGGGGAAGTCCGCCGCAGGCCCGCCGCCCGTGCACGACCAGCCGACGATCGGCGCCATGCCGGGCGTGGGCCCCGTGCCCGGCGCCGGTGGTGCGGGTTTCGGGCCCGGCGACGCGGGCGGGGGCTTCGGGCCGGGTGATGCCGGTCCGGGATTCGGGCCGGGCGACGCGTCCGTACCGCCGCCGCCGATCGCGCCGAACGGTCCGGGGCAGGCCGCCCCGCCTGCCGGGCAGTACGGCTATCCGGCCGCGCCCGTCCCGCCGTACGGCGGCTACCCGGGCTATCCCGGCTACACCGCGCAGCCCGCCTGGGGCGGTCCGCCGCCCGCGAACGGCCTCGGCACAGCGGCCATGGTGCTCGGCATCCTGGCCGTGTGCCTGTTCTGCATCTACGGGATTCCGAGCCTGATCCTGGGCGTACTCGCCCTGATCTTCGGCATCCTGGGCCGCAAGCGCGTGCAGCGCGGCGAGGCCAGCAACAGCGGCCAGGCGCTGGCCGGGGTGATCCTGGGATCCATAGGCATCGCACTCGGCGCGGCGATCATCGGCTTCTTCATCTGGCTGCTCGCCACGCACAGCGAAGAGTTCAACGACGTCAACGAGTACGACGACCCGTACGCCACATCCCTGGTCATCGACGCGGGCCGCTAGCCGCCGCACCCTCGTCGCCGGACGGACCGGAACCGGCC